>CAMNMI010000073.1 GCA_946544555.1 uncultured Rickettsiales bacterium | reverse complement strand
GAGAGATGTCAGACCTCATCACTATTTCAGGAAATGGAATTGAAAACAAAGAATACGTTTTGACATCCATGCAGGGCGAACCGCCACGCTTTTTCATTGACGTATTCGGCGCTAAAATCAAGAATAAAAATGTCGTGTTTGAATATAAAATTCCAAAGGGCACACGGCTAAAATACGGCCGCCAACCGAATACCAACTATCGCATTGCGTTTGATTTGGAAACAGGTGCACATATCAAAAATGTTGTGCGGGCAAAAGATACAATTTTGGTGCTACTCGCCTACGACAATAGACACCGTGAAATCCAGAAAATAGAGCCCAAACAAGCGGAAAATGCTACAACCTCCCATCCACATTGTGAATATGACAATGGAGACGTCACAATGATTGATAACTTTGCTGGATTGAAAAAGGTCAGTAGCAATGCAAAATTCCAGAAAGTCCGCCTTGATAACGGCAAACAGCCAGTCATCGCCATTGATGCAGGACACGGAGGAGTTGATTCGGGAGCCATCGGAGTGAGTAAAACAAAGGAAAAAACCATCACGTTGATATATGCCAAAGAGTTGCAATTTTTACTACAACGCCGCGGTTTTAAAGTTGTCATGACGCGCAAGAGAAATCAAACAATTCAACTTGGAAATCGCGTGCAGATAGCTCAAAAAGGCGGCGCAGATATCTTCATTTCACTGCACACAGACTCCCACCAGAACAAAAAAATGTCAGGCACCACAATCTACCGCCTGTCTCACCTGAATGAAAAACACTCTGACTGGAAGCGCTTCTATAACAAAAACTACCTGCCAACACACTATGAAAAGTACCTCTCAAACACCTCTGTTTTGGATGTCCTACTCGGAATGACACACAAATCGCTGCTGGAAAAGTCATCTGCATTTGTCAACAATATCCTGCTGGACTTCAAAAAGAAGGGAATTTGTCGCAACTGCCGCCACGGCCAGCGCTCACTTGCGGTTTTGCGCGGGCTCAATATGATTTCAATCCTCATTGAAATTGGCTACATAACTAACCCAGATGAAGAGGAGAAAATCTTGTCAGCGGATTACATCAGGAAATTCTGCACGGCGCTTGCAGATGCCATTGAAAACACATTTAGATGATTAAACCTTGATGTCAACAAGGTAGAATTTTCTGATTTCATCCACCAGTGCGCGATCTTTTTTAGGGAATTGCTCCTGATAAATCCCGGCCCTAATCTCCTTCTGGTTCTCCTTTGTATTCTTGATATTATGCTTTTCGGCATATCTTGCAATGTCATTTTGTGTAATTGACGCATTCACCTGCATCGCAACAATTGATGACCACATGAACTCTGTGCGCATATACCACTCAAATAAGTCCTCATCAACACCCAACTTGATTGCATTCAGATTGGGAATATTCTTTTTATATTCCTCATATTCCTTGACGATATTTTCCTCCTTGATTTCCATCTTTTTTAGGTGCTCGGACTTCAAATTCTCCTCCACAAGAGAGCTCAATGCCACTGGAAAAATCTGGTCGTAATTACAGTAGTCCATTCTCTCCATGTTGCAAATTATCTTTGAAAATTGATGTACGTCATAATCTGTAATTGCACTTTCGTGAACTATCGCAACAATTTTGACAGCATCGGCATCTTTTGAAATTGGTGCACAGAACATCAATGCTGAAAGAAATGCCACTGTCTTTTTCATATTATTTTACAGATGTAAGCTTCTTAAAGATTGTGCTCATTGGTATACCGTTAACAGATGCCTCCTCATCAAACTCTCCCCTCTTCACATTCATTGAAAGGACATTCTTGGCTTGGTTTGATTGCTTCTTTTTCAGCATCGGAACCACATCATTTTTCATTACGCGATACATCTTTTTCAACAAGTCAGTATTACTTTGCTCATTCTTTGCACTCATGTTAAATATATTTTCAAGCAACTTGTTGTAATTCTCAATTTCAATAAACATATCCGATTGCTTCAATTGCGCCCCACGGACAAAAAAGCCATTCATTTTTATACTTGTAAAATCATTATCAAAGATAAATTTTTCAATTTTAGTTGTATAAATTGTCTCTGTTCTTTCTTTATTAATTCCCCATTTTTTATCCTCATAAACTTCACGTATATCAAAATCCCATTTAAATGGTCTATTCGCAATAAAAATCACCGGTGAGACATCACCGTCATTAATCATAATCATGCCGGACGAACGAAAGTATTCTTTTTTTTCATCTTTGTTAAACCTCACATCAAGCTCATCAATTTTGACGTTTCCTGTTTCAATAGAACGCCCGTCTATCAAACTTAACTGCAATGGCTCATCTATTGCCAATCCTCCGAAATCAGGTTTCTCAAAGAAGTGTTTATTAAAAAAAGCATTAATTTTTATATTTTTACCAGCAATAACATTATAACTCTTACCGCTGATACTCTTTACCTCAATATCGTTCAATTCAGCAGAGACAACGTCAGGAATAATAAAACCACTTTTTTTTGTAATATAAACGCTACCAACATGCATTTCACCACTATTGACAGTGATTTTTATATCTTTTACACGCAATGCTGAACGAAGAAAATTGTATTTTTTTGTATACGTAATGCTGTAATTTGGATTATCTTTGACGTTTGAAATTGATTTTTCAAAAATTGAACTTAACAAAAATATGTTTCCAATATGCAAACAAAGTGCTAAAAATACCGCTATAATAGCCGCTATAACTGATGCCTGAACTGCAATTCTTCTCCTCTTTTTACGACCTAAAACTTTGCTAACAAAAGAGTTTGACATAATAAAAAAACTTTGCTGAAAATCAATACAAAAATGTAATTGTCAAGTAGATATAGTGCAATACTTTATGCTATGATTAAAATATTACTTGACTTTCAACCACTTCTACCAACAACCAGTCATGTTGTTCTTGAAAATCAGGGTGAAAAATTTTGTTGTGGTTGTGGTTTTGAAAAAAATGTTGACAAAGGACAGGCCACTATTTACCGAATGACTTGACAATTAATAATACATTTATAGCAACTGCTAAAATGTTGCAGGAAAATGAAGGGTTAAAAGGCGCCCTTAAAGATATTTCAGATAAGCAAAAAAACGATGTCCTTTTCATAAATGATAGCATAGAGGAGAAATTGTTTGAAAAGATTGTTGAAGAAATCAAGAAAAATAAAAAAACTGACAAGTTGATAGTTATTTTGATTACACCTGGTGGATCTCCACATTATGCTTTTAAGATTGTTTCTTTTTTACAAGATACTTACAAAGAAGGTTATGAGCAATATATTGTTGAAAGATGTAAAAGTGCGGGCACTCTTATTGCTTGTGGAGCCAATAAACTGACATTCTTTTTTCCATATGGAGAGATTGGTCCACTTGATATGCAAATATGCAGTAGAATTGATTTCCAATATCAACAAATTAGTGCGTTGAGTGTTTTTTCTTATTTGCAACACCTCCAAAGAGATGCAATTAGAACATTTTTTAATTTAATTCCAGAATTAAGACAGAGATATACAATGGAAAGCTCAGTTAAAATTTGTTGTAATGTTGTAAAAAGCATTTACGAACCAATATGTCAGCACCTTGATGCTTATTCTATCGGGGAAATGTCAAGAACAATAGATTTATCAAAAAAATACATAAATAAAGTCAACGAAAAACATCATAATATCAAGGAAGGAAAAGAAGAAGTATTGGTTGTCGGGTATCCCGACCACGGCTTTGTTATAGATTATAAAGAGGCAACAAGCCTTTTTAAAAACGTTGAGCTTAGTAATAGTAACGAATCTCTTGACTTCCTTGTAAAAAATTGTAGAATAACAGGTGATAAATTTTTGTTTGTAGGTTATGACAACAATGGAAAGGGAAAATGAGATTATTAACTCACAAGAATTTCGGAATATAACATCTGAAAGGTTTGTTGAATTGCGCAGAATTGCCAATTTCGCCACTGATGATGAAGTTGAGAAGCTTGATAATCAGTCAGAAAAATGGTATGTAAAATATCTGAGAGAAGTAAGAAAAACTTTTAATTTTCCAACTTCGGTTATTTTTTAAAGTTGAAACTGCGCCCTCTCAAACCCAACTCTCCTTGCTTTAATATCCACAACTCTATAGCACCCTTGCAACTGTAAAAGTTGGTTAAATGTGTCTATTTTATCTCTAAACTCTCTGAAATAGTTGACGTAGTTATCAAGATATTTAGTAGCAACTCCATTAAATCTAATCATAAACTTCTTTAAATGACTGTGGAAATTATTGATATTGTTTAGATGATAAACCTTGCTCTGTGGTTTTCCAAATTTGAGTTGTTTTAATTTCACATCCTTGATTGTTCTATATCCTCTCTCGCCATCAGTAATTAAAATACTGTCTTTTTCAATTCTGTGCTGTAAAATTCCAATTTGCTCTTTGCAAACTTTTCCATATCCGACAGGTTTGTTGAATGAATGTTTTTGTCTGTCAAGTGCTGTCAAAACACATACTTTATTGTGAGATAACCCTACAATGCGTTTTTCACTACTAAATCCTCTTTTTCTTGCTTTTCTCGTCATGTGTCTACTTCCCTTTTGGCTTTCCTCAAAATATGTCTCGTCTGCTTCAACTATACCTTCAAGCTTGTCATGATTGTCAAAGTTTTTCATAACCTCTAAAATCTTATGTCTCCAATAAAAACTTGTTGGATATGATATTTTGCCACCCATCTTTTCAACAATCTTCCTCAAACTCAAACCTTGTGAAAAGAGTTCAATATACTCTTGCCAGAGTTCTATTGTTTTTCTTGTGTGAAAAAAGATTGTGTTTGTTTTTGAGGAGTAATTTTTCTTGC
>CAMNMI010000072.1 GCA_946544555.1 uncultured Rickettsiales bacterium | reverse complement strand
AAACGGCGAGGGCGTGGCCTCGGGCGGCGCAACACGGGTTTTGAAAAAAAAGTTGCAGTATAAACACCAAAAAATTTAAAAATTTGCGGGTCTTTACGCCAAAGCCCCTTCGCACGAAAAGCACTTTGCACCATTGGACGTGCTGGGCCTTTGGCATGCGCGGCCGCTGCCGACCGCCTCCGCCCTTGACAAGTCAAGGCCTGCGGCCGCGCAATACAAAAAAGCAATTCTTGACTTTAAAATTCAAATCTAATCACTGGTTGCAATGCATGAAAACGGCGAGAAAATTATAGTTGCAAACTGGAAAATGTTTGGTGATTTTGAATTCACGATCCACTATTTAAAGCACCTGTGCGATTGCATGCTTGATAAAAATTTGCGAGTTATTGTATGTCCGCCAGTACCGTATATCAACTTGGCGCATAGAATAATTACTGAGTATGAAAATGAGCAGATTTGCATTGGTGCACAGTGTGTTTCTGCAAGTGAGAATATATCATCAACTGGCGAAATATCGGCCAAAATGTTAGAAGAATGTGGTGCAAAAATTGTTATGGTAGGACACTCTGAGCGTAGAAAAATTGATGAGACGGATGAGGTTGTTAATAGGAAATTAGCAGTTTTAGAAGGTTCTGCACTGGGTGTAATTTTGTGTGTTGGTGAGGATGAGAGTGTCAATTCAAAAGGACAAGATGCCGTTTGTGAATTCATCAAAAAGCAACTTGATACTGCATTTAAAGGTATCAAAATAGATGAGAGTATCATGATTTCATACGAACCAATTTGGGCGATTGGCAGCGGTAAGACACCTACGGAAGAGGAAATATCAATAGTCGCAAACACAATCAGGGAATATCTTGGTAATGACGTACGAGTGCTTTATGGTGGTTCAATCAATGAAGGAAATATCAATAAAATGGTGGCTTGCAAGGCAATAGATGGTGTTTTGATTGGAAGATTTAGCACAAAAACACATGAATTCTGTGATGCGTTAGAAGGTTTGCATTTAAGTTGATATGTCACGTAGTGAGGGTAAAAAACATCAGGAGA
The DNA here is from genome assembly GCA_946544555.1 of uncultured Rickettsiales bacterium. Taxonomy (GTDB): domain Bacteria; phylum Pseudomonadota; class Alphaproteobacteria; order Rickettsiales; family Deianiraeaceae; genus UBA4311. Next base: position 3,795 of record CAMNMI010000072.1, on the reverse strand, counting down.
AATCGGTAAAAATAGTGCAGGATGTTGCTATGCAGACAGGAGGAAATTGTTGGTTATATTTTGATAATGGCAAGAAGTTGCATCTGAAAGCTATTGGTCTGCATGGACTGTTTCGTGGCTATTTAACGTTTGTGCGCGGCAATTTTGAATTCGTTGATTTGCAGGATATAAATTACATGTCATCACGCATTTTTGCACTGGATGATGATATATGCATAAATGTTGGCGAGAGTACTGAAACAGTGGAGAAAAAAGATGATAAAAAGAAGAAAAAAAGCAAGAAAAATGCAATTACAAATAATGACGGAGACAACCCAATAGCAATCTTATCATCGTGCATACCTGATGATTGGGATGAAGAAAAACATGGCAGATACATAACAATGATTACAAATTTTAGGCCAGAAATTTTGTCTTTATCTTTTGATGGTAATAAGGATTTTTTTAAATATCAAAATGCGCGCTGTGTGCTCTATTTTCCTAATGAAAATGGGCAAATTGACGTTGATGACAACAAAATTGAAAAATTGTTGAACGAAATGCCGAAGACAACAAATGATTTAAATGTGTTTGAAAAAGCTGAATTCAAAAAACCTTTTTATCTAAATCGCAAGGCAAAAAATACACTCAAAACAATAGACAAACTTGATGTGTTTAACTCTAAAAAAAACATTCTTGTAATGGATTTCGGCATATCAGAAAGCTTGAAGGAGATATTGCAGACCTACTGGAAGATAGTCATTGTGCCGATGAATGAACATGCCAAGAGGATAAAATATCTCACAATTGATGGTGTGATTATTTCCGACTCTGTGAGTGATACGAAGTTTGTGAACGAGGACATAAAAACAGAACTCAAAACATTGCTTGAAGGTAAAATTCCAGTCATGGGAATTGGTTTTGGTGGCGTCTTGTTGAGTGAGTTGGTTGGCATGAAAACTGAAGAAAGCAAAGACCAGTTTGTTGAGATTGACAGCTATCAAATATGCGATGAAAGCAAGAAGATTTTTACCGTTGACAAAATATGCAGGAAGAACATTGAATGCCTGCCAATGAAAAATGAAATGAAAAAGATTTACTACAATCGTGATAACAAAATAGAGGGGTTTGTCAGAAAAAAGCTAATGTGCTGTTGCTTTGATTTGATGGAAAACACCGTTGATGCAGCACGAATTTTGAACGAGTTTGAACTCTTAATGCGCAAGAGATAATATGGACGAAAACAAGCCAGAACACATTGCAATCATTCTTGACGGCAACAGAAGATGGGCAAGGGCAAAAGGTTTGCCAGATAATGAAGGCCACAAAACAGGTCTGGAAAACATCAAAAATTTGGTTGAATGGTGTCAGGAAGCTGACGTGAAAATTTTGTCGCTATATTGTCTGTCTGTTGAAAATTTAAAACGTTCCAAGAATGAGCTGGATTTTTTGTTTGAATACATAAAAATTAGGGTTGAAGATATTATTGAAAATGTCAAAGCAAACAAAGAGCGTGAATTGAAATACGATGTTCTTGGCAATTTTGAGCTCTTGCCGATTGACATTACGAATAAAATCAGTGAGGCCCTGGAAATAAACCAAAAAGAGTGGAAAAACGACCAACCGAAGCTACTTGTAAATTTGTGCATTTGCTACGGTGGGCGTCAGGATATAGTATTGTCAGTAAAGAAGGTTGTAGAGAAGCAGTTAGAAATAAATGAGGAGAATATCAACAATAATCTCTATACAAAGGGCGCAAAAGATGTGGATTTGCTTATCCGAACGGGCGGCGAGCAAAGATTGAGCAACTTTCTCCTCTGGCAAATGAACTATGCTGAACTTTATTTTACCGACAAAATGTGGCCTGAATTTGCAAAGGAGGACTTTGCTGCGGCGCTGGAATGGTTTAGCAAGAGAAATAGGAGGTTTGGTAGGTAGATTGATATAACGTTGTGCCATGTGCGTAGTTGATTTTTACTTCTAACGATGATGTGGAAAACTATGATTACGTGGTAATAAGAAGCACGACATCAAACACTTGCAATTAAAAGAAGTTGATTGACAAGAGCTGGATATTTGTTTTTTTATGTTGTTTGATTATGAATAACTCTTTAAAAACGATGTTGGTTTGCCCGGGACAAGGCGCGCAATATGTAGGAATGGGAAAGGACATTTATGATACCTACGCAGGCGCCAGAATGGCATACAGAAAAACTGATGACGCACTTGAATACAAATTGTCGGAGATAATATTTGAAGGTTCAAAAGATGAATTGAAGAAAAGTTTTAACACGCAGCCAGCCCTCATGGCAACGTCCGTGGCAACATGGAAAGCATTGCAGGAAGAATATGGTTCAAAGCTTGACAAATTAAATGTAAAGGCAGTTGCAGGACACTCGTTGGGAGAATATTCTGCGCTCTGTATTGCCGATGCAATTGATGTTGAGGACTGCGCTAAGATACTGCATTTGCGTGGCAAAGCAATGACGCAGTGCGTCAAGGATGACACCGCAATGGCGGCCGTGCTTGGTAGTGACAAGGAAACAATAGAACACGCACTGAATAGTCAGTTAATAAAATGTCTTGTCATTGCTAATAATAATTGTCCTGGGCAGATTGTAGTAAGTGGCTACAAAGATGATATTTACACGTTTCAGGAGAGGATGGAAGGCAAATGCAAGAAGATAATGTTGCTGCCAGTTAGCGGGGCGTTCCACTCGCCGTTGATGTATGGCGCAAAAAAAATGATGCAAAAGCCACTGCAAGAGCTTAAACTGACCGAACCAAAGTGGCCTGTTCTGCAAAATGCATCGTCCATTATGGAAACCAATCCAGAAGCCATCAGGGAAAATTTGCTGAACCAAATCACGGCGCAAGTCAATTGGACTGATGATATCACCATGGCAATTAATAGTTATGGTATCAACCTATTTGTTGAGCTTGGCGGTGATACGCTGACGAAGCTGATAAAGCGCATCAACCCGGACGTTAAGACAGTTGGGCTAAAAACAGTAGAAGATATTAAGGCCTTTGGAGAAAAGATGAAGAACGGGTTTGGCGAGTGAATTTTTAAAATTTATATCACACCGCCCGCGGCCACGCCTCGTTCCTCGTTGGCCAAACTCGCTTTGAGTCGTTCAACCGCTCTGTTAAAAATATGACTTGAATTTTATAATTCTCATGTTATAAAATCAGTGTAAGTTATATGTTAAACTTATAACAAATTATCAAATAACTATAAATGTCCACATTGTGGAAGTAATAAGATATGTAAAAACGGTTTTTTACACGGTAAATATCAACAGTTCAAATGCCATAATTGTAATAAAAATTATTCAATAAGAACTAATACTATATTTTGTAAATCAAAGAAAAATATTCAATATGGCAGGAATATATTGAACTTTTTTCACAAGGTTTGAGTTTGAGAAAAATAGTTAAAAAATGGATGGAAAAATTAAATTACAAACATCTTTTTATTGGAGACATAAAATTCTAAAAGTATTATCAAATATCAATGATGATGGGAATAACAAGTTTGGTAGCATAGTGGAGGCGGATGAAACATTTTTTTTGAAGCAAACGAATTAATACGTTAAGATACAAAATACAAATAACAATAACATTCCAAAAATTTGCACAAACCCATTTCTCCAAGCTTCGCTCTTTTCAACATCATATTTGTTTGTTGGAACGTTTTTATTGAAATCAAAATTTATCAAATTTTGATTTTTCATATATTTTATTTAAAATTTAAATTAAAAAAATATTTTTTGATAAAAAATGAATATTTTCTTGAAATATGTAAAAATTTAA
>CAMNMI010000071.1 GCA_946544555.1 uncultured Rickettsiales bacterium | reverse complement strand
TAAAAAAGAAAACAATTATCGCGTTCCAAAAGGTACAACGCATTTGATGATGTGGATTGGCAGTGGTTTGCCAAGAGAAAGAGAAGTGCATTATCAAAATGAGAATGGAAAACGATTGGCATATGAAATAACAAATAAACGCAACGGAGAAATGGCAGTCGTTAATTATGTAGCAACATTGCAAGGAGAATGTAAAAAAATGCAAGACAAAGAAGATTCTTGCATATTGGTTTATGATAGTCGAATGATAAGACAAAAGGATAAGAAAGAAATGGAGAAGATAGTCGAAAAAATTCCAAATTGTTATCTGGTTGATTATAAAGATTATGTAGAAGAACTAAAAAAGGGGGAAGATTTTGAATTTAAAGGTTCAACAGAAGTTGATGATGGAAGAGTCATATCACTTAAGTGCAAACAATCAGAATTTATAAAAGATATTGATGATAATATAACATTCAATTCAGAAACCAATGGGATATCAGAACTAAAAAGGTTTTCAATTGGAAATTTGGTAGATTGTATGCGAATATTGCTCTTGTTGCATCCAGGTAAATTAAAAAAACTTGCAAATGAGAAAAATAAAAATAAAGATAAAAAACAGTTAGACAGCAAAGATTGTTCACTTTTATATCAAGACTTTGATATGATACAACCAGATCAAGAAGTGTATAAAAATAATCAACAAGACAACGATGACGAAATTAAAAAAGAACAAGCTTTATTTGGTAAAAACATGGGCAATGGCTGCGGCGTGGACAATGAAAATGGCTTGATTTTGGTAAATTCAAAGGAAGATAGAAACGAAGTATTGGAAAATATGATTTCCAATTATCTATACGGCCCTATAGGTAACAAAAATGCTCGAAATATTTATAATCATGTTGATCTAGCTAATGCGAACAATTTTAACGGTCAATTCTCTGATGAATCGCATCAATCATGGAAATATGCAAGCAAAACCTATATTAAGAAACGCATAAATATTTGTGAGAATGATTTTTCTAAATTGACAGAAAGGCAATTAATCGGTTTGCTTCAGACTTGTTATAAAAACCAATTCGCATCAATTCCAATTCAACTTAATGGAAATGAGATAGAAATGCCTATTACTGAATTCCTTGAAAAAGTTAATGGACAACAGAATAATAGATATCAAGAATATACCGAGATAGCTAGAAAGATACGTGATAACATAAAATTAGAAGAAAAAGAAATAAGTAAAATAAATTATCATAGTTTTTTTATGTATTCAGAAAAAGTTGAACAGTTAGAAAAGCGAATTTCAGAACAAATCAACAAACACCTTGGCAAATCAAAGGATAATCCAAAAAAACTACATTGGGACAAAGATCCTAACAAAGGTTGCAAAAATGGAAAGTTGTTGAATGTTAGAAGATATGGATTTCATCGCGATTACATAAATAAGATAAATAATTATTATGATCAACTACGTGAAAAAGAATTTTCGTATTTAAAGGGTACAAAATATAATGAAATGGATTATGATAGTAAACATAAATTGTTAGAAAAATTAAATGATTATGTGACTGGATTAGAAAAGGAAAAAAGTGTTTTCTATCCTTGTGTTAGCGTAAATGAATATAGGAAGGTGAATACAGGCCGACAGAATACTACTGGACTAAATGAAGGCAATACTGGCCCATATAAAGGCAATGGTCGTTGTCAAGGAATGTATTGACAATAAATTTTCACGCAAACTAATAGATTATGTCATTAATAAAAATGTTTGCCAGTGCACTAAATAAGTATAATCACTTTATGATAGTGTTGACTTTTTTGCCACTGTTAGTTATTGAGTATAAAAAAAACAGCAAAGCTGTGTTTAATATATTTTTTACAGTATTCATTGCATTGGCTATGTCAATTTTGGCAAAAGCATTATTCAGAATTCCACATCCTGTCAATCCGAACACGTTTGCTTTTCCTTCAAGCCACTGTTGGATTATTCCATTGACTGCTTATTGTTGTTTAAATTGCCTTTTAAAAGACAAAAAATTATGCATGAAATGGCTTGCGTTTTTTATGGCGGTTGAAACATTTATATGTGTTGCAGGAAGGCATCACACATGGTTCGAATGCTTTGCTGGCCTTGTCGGATGCATTTTGTCGCTTGTTGCAATAGAGTGGTATAATAAGAAAATGAACCATATCAAGTTTTTGATTGGATGTCTCTTTGGTATATCTGTTTGTGCATTTGCATGGAACATTTCACCTGCTTTTGGTAAGGGAAGTGTTTTCAATGCAGGTACATTTGGAGCAATATCATTGCTATTATATGTCTGTCCTCTTTTAACAAATCGCAACAGTAAGAAAAAAATCAATAGATAGTTGAAAAAGTAAAATAATTTGACAATAATGTAATGTGGATAAACGCGTTATCTTATGATAAGAAAATTTGCGAGGAAAATACTTGTGTTATTGTGTTGCTTTTTGATGGGCGCTTTGTCTATTGTCTCTTGGTCGGTTTATAACAACAAAAAAGCAGAACAAGGTGCTAAAATAGAGGCCAGCACACAAACAAAAATTGTAAAAGATAATGAAGAGCCAAAAGAAGAGGTCAATAACAAAGAACTAAAAGAAGATGTCAAGGAAGAAAAAAAAGAAGAAGTTAAAGAAGAAAAATCAGTAGATAAAAAAGAGGAGAAAAAGGAAGAAGAAAAAACGGCAACTCCTGCATCAGTTGCCACACCAGAGCAAGGCGGACAGACACTAATTCCTGACTTTCAACAAAGCTTACAACAGATAAGCCAAGGCCTTGAAAATCACAGCCAAAGCTACGACAAACTGGTGCAAAAGCTCTTGCCATCGGTGGTGCATATCAAGGTGGTGTCAATGCAGGATGTTGACAAGCAGGTTAGATATGGCTTGTTGACTGCTTATGAGGGTGAGATTTTTCCGCCAAAAAAGATAAAGGCATTGGCCAGTGGAAGTGGCTTTTTTATTAGTGAGGATGGATATATTGTCACCAATCACCACGTGATTGATGATGCGCAGGACATAGATGTTGAGACACATAATGGTAAGAAATACAAGGCCACAGTCGTAGGAAGTGATGAAAGCGCTGACTTGGCGGTGTTGAAAATTAAACCAAACAAGGGCGAGAAGTTTTTGGCTGTGCCATTTGACAAAAACGACAGTGTAGCAGTCGGAGACACTGTTATAGTAATCGGAGGGCCACTGGGTTACAAATGGTCTGTGTCATCTGGAATAGTATCTGGCAAGTCCAGAGATGGGTATCGTCCAGGCGGTGTTGGCGAGTTCATTCAGATAGACGCCGCAGTAACGCATGGAAATTCGGGTGGGCCTGCTTTCAATCTGAACGGAGAAGTCGTTGGAATTAACGATTGGGGCTACGAAGCCACGCAAGGAATGAACTTTGCAATTTCCGCCAAGACCGCATTAGAAGTGGTTCCAAAACTAAAAAAAGGTAAGAAAATCGCTCGCGGATTGTTTGGGATTTCAGTTTCAGAGCTTGAACCATGGGATGTAAAAACTCTCGGAATGGAGAAAAACACTGGATTGTTAATCCACAAGGTTGTCAAGGATGGGCCAGCTGAAAAAGCGGGCATAAAGCGCGGTGATGTGTATCTCAAAATGAATGGCGAAGAAGTTAAAGACCAAAACTCATTGATAAAATTGAACGCAAAAGTCATGGCTGGTGAAACATACGACATTGAGGTTTTAAGATTGGGACAAAAGATGAATTTCAAAGTCAAGGCAATGGATACAAAGTCCATGGAAAAACTTGAAAAAGGCGAGGTTGGCGCTCTTGAACTTGATGATGGAATTGCATCTTTGAAGTTGTTAACACGCAAAATGCACAGTGATTACAAGCTGAACAAGGACATTGATGGAGGTGTAATTGTTGCGGCCATAAAGGACAATGACGAGGCAATGTTTATGCTGACTGTTGGAACAATAATCGTACAGATTAATGACATGAAAGTCAATACGATTGAGGAGTATCAGGCGGCCATCAAAGCTGTAAAAAAGCAAGGCAAGAAAATGGCAATGTTCCATGTCTATCTACCAGTTTCACAAAGCGTAAAAGTGATTGGTTCGGTTATTCCATCAGCAGTAAAAGAGAGCAAGAAAAAAGCAAATTAATGGTAGTCCCAAGGGGAATCGAACCCCTATTAGCAGAATGAGAATCTGCTGTCCTAACCGTTAGACGATGGGACCAACAAGCGGTAGATAAAAATAAGTTGATTATTGTCAAGAGTAAATTTGTTATATTAACAAACGCACATTGTATGATTTTTAATATTTATTTCTTTTAGGCCACTTTTTGCTGACTTATCATTACTGATTACAATTCCCATTTGTTGAGGTTTTTTGCCACTTTTTACACTATAACCAGAGAAATAGTTTTCTTTGCCAGTGGTGCATATCTGCTTTTCTTTTGATTGTGGTTTTGCATATTTAACTGGTGATTTTTCTGCATAATTTCCTTTATTCTGCGATTTTGATTGCTCCTGTGATTGTTCTTGCAATTTGCTTGGATTATTGCCATTACGCACAACAACGGTAGAAGGCGTACTATTTGCAGCTACAATTCCTCCGATAGTTAGCCCAAGAGCTGCTGCAATTCCAACTCCACAACAAATTATTCCTGCAATGCCCGGGATTAACAAACAGCAAGCGCCAGCTACTGCAACTAAAAATGCAGCAATAAACCAACCAGTTCCTCTGCTTGACCCATAACCGTATCCGTAATATCCGCCACCATAATAATATGGGTCGTAGTAGTTATTATAACCATATGGGTATCTTGGATAAGACGACCATGCGGCGGCGCGGGCTGCCGTGTTTGCTGCTCGTAATGCACCCATGCCTAATGC
>CAMNMI010000070.1 GCA_946544555.1 uncultured Rickettsiales bacterium | reverse complement strand
CCCGAGGCCACGCCCTCGCCGTTTGGCACCGCTACGCTCCCCCTCGCTGCGCTCGTCGGCCAAACTCGCTCCGCGCTGCGCACCTACCACTTCACCTTTTTCAGTTTATCACTCAAAATCTTCTGTGTGATTTTTGTATATTTCTGGGTTGTAGCCAAATTTTGATGCCCCAACAACTCCTGAATTTGCTTGATATTTGCACCATTTTCCAGAAGCGCAGTCGCGAACGAGTGCCTCATCACATGCGGTGAAAATGCCTGCAAGCCGTAATAGTTTTTTATCATCTCAAATTTGCGCTCAACATCCCGCGCAGAAAGTCGTTTGCCTTTATCATTCACGAACACAAAGTCATCAGGGTTGATTTTGAACTTCGTCATTGACTTCAATGTGGAGAGATACATCTGATAGCACTCTCCAACAATTGGAAGCAGTGCCACCAGTCGCTCTTTCTGTCCCTTGCCGACAACATCCAGCTCATCCTGTTGGAGGTCTCGGTGCCGCAAAGATAGTGCTTCTGAGATGCGCAAACCAGTTGCAAAAAGCAGCACCAGCATGAGCTTGTCGCGCTCAAATTCCTGCACGGTTTTATACTTCACCACCTTGTCAAGGTCGCGGATGATTTCCATGATTTTTTCATATGACAGTGCCTTTGGTAAGCTCGCGCGGAACTTCAACCCGTTCATATTCAGCACCGCATCGTTCCGCAGTTCATGCACCTCGTTCAGGAACATGAAGAACATCTTGATTGCCACAATTTGCCGCGAGATTGTGCGGTTTGTAGCCACTTGCCGCCGCGCCATCAGCCACCGCTTTATGTCCTCGTTATCAATCTGCGTCAGCGCCGTGAGATTGTCCGCATCAACCTCCAAGAAGCCACAAAAATGCCGCACATCATCCACATACGCCGCAACTGTTTTCTCGCCAGCCGAGCGATTGATTTTCAGGAAGGTGGTGAATTCATCAATCAGTTTTCCCGTCATTTTGTCCGCCATTATTCCAATTGTTGCTCCCGCCACCCGCATTGATATTGAGGGTTGGTATCATCTTCAACAGCAGCTTTTCCATGAAATTATTGTCGCCCCTCCTGTTGCGTTTTGTGCCGAAGTAGTTGGGGGCGAGGGCAACCATCAAGGCATCTTGTGTGACTGTGTCGGTTATCATTGACTTATATTGATACAAATTTGATAGTTCTTTCGCATCTTGGTCGTGTCTGTCTGCCGCACGTAAATAACTCAAACCAATCCATGCCAAAATAATTGACGGAGTTTTTATCGTTATCCATATAATGTATTTTAGCCATTCGTTATTAACTTCCAAAATAGGTTCAAAGTTTATATCTAAATCTTCAATTATGTCGATTGACCAATGACCTATATTCATAGATAAAGACGTTATCATAAACCAAATGAATGCTACAAATAAACAAATACAAGCTTTTTTGAAATATTTTTTGTGGTATTGCTTTGATAGATATGATAATTTGGTAGAATTATCAAGGATTATTGAGTATAATTTTCTATAAAATTGTTTTAAGTCGTTAAGCCTATTGTAATATTTAGGGCACATGTCCGTCAAACGTATAATAATGTCATCAAATTTTTTTTTATAATTTTCATTTAAGAATGGATAATATGTGCTTTGAAGGTATTCTTTTATAATAGTTGTGACTTGCAGCACGGAACGCTGTTTAGTTTCAGTTTTTGGGGCATTCAATATACCATCCTCTAATTTTTGAAGATTACTTATTAATGCATTTTTTTTGTAATCTTCAGTACATTTTCGATAGTCAGACCATACATGTAAATACACTTCTTCATAAAAATATTCAAACTCATTCAGGCAGTTATTGCAATCTTCGATTTTATTCAAGATTTGTTTTTTGAATTTATCATCATTTTTTAGCTTTTGTTTAAAAGTTTTGTAATCTTTGCTATCAAGTTTACAATTACCGTTATCAAAAAAGTATTTTTCTAGTTTATCGTCGCTTTTATCAGCAATATAATCTTTTATAGCTTGTTCCATTATTTCCAATTCAGTTGTATTTTTTACGTTATATATTACACCTTGAATTGTATTCTCAAAATCATCATTTTTTTTCATACACCCCCACCTTCAACCACCAATTTTTAATTTTCAACTGCCTTCACCACCTCTTCCAATGCTGGGAAACTCACCTTATTTGCCTGACAAAATTTCTTGATTGCGAACATGGCGTCGTAGCCCTCAATGGTGGTGCTTTGCTGGAATTTTTTGGCTTGCAGTGGATCTGCGCCTAATAGCTCTCCAAATGTGCGGTTGCGCGACTTGCCCGACAAGCATGTCAGCATGATGTCACCAATGCCTGCCTGCGAAAACAGTGCGGTCGTGTCAAATCCGATGGCCTCAAAAAACGCTTTTGTGCCTTGCAGGAATTCCGTAAGCCCACCGATGACTTCATTAACAGAACCATGCCGCGAGAGATATCCACAATATATTGCCATGACGTTTTTCAGCGCGCCAAGCAGCTCTGTCTCGTGGATTTTGTCCGTTGGCGTGATATGGAGGAAGTCGTCAAACAGTGGCGTCAGTTCCTGCACCTGCGCGACATCTTTGCATGCAAGGTTGACGTGCGTTTGCTGTTTGCGGCACATTTCATCTGCAAAGCTCCCGCCAGACAGCACCATCACATGCGCGCGCGGCAGTTTGCTTTCTGCGTAATCACACAAGAAAAATGGTTCTTCTGCAAGCATTCCTTTGCAACAGAGGACAAGATTTATTCCACTTGTGTTTCCAAGAATGGTTGCAATGTTATCAATGACCTCTCGCGCAGCCGAAAAAACACAGCACAGAAATATGGTTTGGGCGTCCTTTACAGCCACATCTAAATCAAGAGTCAACTTGGTGAATGTATCAAACACGCATGGCATTGCTGGATGCTCGCCCTTGTTGATAATGTCCGCGTAGCAGTCCTCGTCCTTGAAAAACATGGTGATTTCATTGCCGGGAACATCCCGCACGGCACTATACACCGCGCACGCAAATGCCCCAGAACCAATAATCGCAATTTTGTGTGTCATGTGCGGAGTTGAGTAGGGAGATTTTATTTTGCAAATTAATATGAAGTTGCAATTGTTGCCAGTGTTTGTTTGACGTCATCAAGATTTCTTAGCTGAGTTAAACGATTTGTTTGTCTTTCTATTTTGTAGGCCTTTTGGTTTGTTTGCGCTATATAGTTATTAATATCATCTGCGATACTTTGTTGCTCATCAGGATTCATTGGAGAAATTTTTCTTTCATCTAATATTAGAGCGGTTGTATTTATTGCGCCATTTTGATTTATGCCCTTCATGACATATTCATTATAAGGAAATTCTACTTCGCCGGTATTTTTTAAAATAGATGCTCTAAGTGCAGGTAATCCCTTTGTTGTATTAGGCTGGTTGTTATAGAGGTCTATTGTTTCATTATTTCCTCTGGTGTTGTCCTCTGCCTTCAAAGGAGATCTAGATCTTATACGCGCAACTTTATCGCCAGGAAAGCCGCTTTGGTTAAATTCTTTTAATGCGACTGTTTTGTCGGAATAAGATCTTAGATCTTCAGCCATAAATTCAACATTTGTTTGCCACGGTTTTTTCCTTCTTACAGATATTTGTCCATTGGTCCTTTGTTGTACTGTATCAATGTTGGATAATCCAATATTGTGATTGTATGTCCATCCATCTGTTTGTGTTTTTTCTATTATATCGACCTCATTATCATCCTTAACATCTAATACAAAACCAATAAATTTGCCACTTTGATGTTTCTGGAAAGGTTCTGCTTGTGCACCGTAATAAGACTGCATAGGTACAGTTCCGGTTTGTTTATTGACTGGGAACAATGTTACTGAATGAAAATCGAGTGTTTTTCCACTTGTATGTACTTTTTTCTTTCCATTGTTTGTTCCGAGGAGGTAAAAAATGGCTGAGTCGTAAAAACTTACTGGAAGTCCGTCATAGATACTTGAGCTGTCAGTGTGCACAAAAATATCATTATCATTTGGATTGTTTGCTTACATAAAAATATCATTATTATTTTGATTATTTACTTGCATAAAAATAAATCCTAAAACCAGTACAATTGTAGCATAAAATTATAAAAGAGCAATTTTTTTAAAAAAACACTTCCAAAATAAAAATATCTTTTTATCCAACAGTTAATAATTCTCTATGAATAGTTTTGATTTTACAAACTTTGTTTTCGAAGAAATCACAAACTCTTCTGAAAACAATATAATAAGTTTAGATAATATCAACTCTTCATATTATGGAGATTATTATGAATATTATGTTAATGACTACAAAAATGAAACAAAAGGTGAAGTTGCACTTTGGAGAGCTGTACTGTTGCAAGCATTTATTGATCTAAAAACAAAATCAAAAAAACACATAAAGAAACCAATAAAACGTGAAGCAACTAAGTGGTTTAGAACAAACAAGCAAGATCTAATGGATGTTTGTGCTCTTGCAGATTATGATTATTGCATGGTTGCAAAGAAAGCTGAGGAGATTTTAAATGAGAATACTGCAAATAAGATTTTTTAAAAATGTTGATTACGCCAGCGCGGAGCACATTTGGCCGACGAGGAACGAGGCGCAGCCAAATGGCGAGGGCGTGGCCTCGGGCGGCGTAAGGAAAATTTTATTTTAACTTGCTTGCCAATTTTCTACCATAATCATATGCTGGCTTTTCAATATAGTAATAAATAAAATGACAAGCAATGAAGATTGGAATAAATAACAACATTCTATAATCAAACAAAAGCATAACATCATTTAAAGATTGAATTTGTATTGGATAATGTTTATTTAAATAAAATATAGATAAAAAATGAAATAAATACACACCATAACTCAAATTAGCAAGATATTTTACAAACTTATTGTTTCCTTTGTTTGTGAAAAAGTGAACTACAAAA
>CAMNMI010000069.1 GCA_946544555.1 uncultured Rickettsiales bacterium | reverse complement strand
TCATAAACACCACCCGTATGTGTCCACAGATGAAAGCTTATTTTGAAAATGAGATGAAGATTGCTTCACAAACGCCTACCTTCAAATCAGCATCATTTTGTCAGGCCGCACTCCCCAATGAAGTAGTGTGCTTTGAAGGCAAATATGGTTACTATAGTCGCATACCGACAAAATACATAGGTAACCAACCTGCCTACGACTGGGCCGGCAGAATTTTGTACGATTGGGGACGCCGCAGCAATAACCCTATATACTACGAGTATCAAAATGGAACATGGCACCATTTCGATCAGCAGTGCCAATTTATGAACACGGGTATCAAGCATAGTTATGATGGTAAACAATATAATAGAGTACCAGAAGTAGCCCAGCGTCACAACTACCGTAACCCTTACGCTTATAACCCGTCGCAAGAAAATAGTTCCAAAGGGCAACAACGCAACCGATCCAGCATACGTGTCGCGCCGGAGCCGGATACGCACAAGAAACCGAGAAATGTCTCCTTAAAACACAAAACACAGAAATGGCTGTCAATAGATAGTTAAACAATTGTTTGATAATGATTTAATCACACCTCACCTCCATCCACCCTAACTGCTTGATTTGATATGAATAATTCTAATAAAAATTTTACAAAAAAATTTCTTTTGCTAAAATGGTTGTGTAGTTTTATTTTATTTTTATGACTGACGATGACAAAAAGAAAACAGCATGCTTGTTTCTTACCCTACCAGAGAGAGTAGCAGTGAATAATAACGGAGGATACGAATATGCGGATAAGAATGCAAAAAATTATTTCAGCAAATTTTGGGGATATAGCGTTGTGCCATTGGATCCGAATGCTCCTGACTTAATCAAATATTTTTGTAGTCAAGTCTCTCAACAAAAGATTGATAACGTACAAGTGATATTTGACATTCATGGGGACAAAGATGCATTCTTGCTACCAAGGGGCCCATTGGATCATGAACTTATACCATTATTCACCAAGTTAACAGCACGCAATATTGACATAATAATGGCGCATTGTCAAGGAAGTGAAAATTTGCGAACAATGTTTGGCATGGAATCACTGAACGCAAAAATCAAAAAGCTCAACAACATTGCGTCGCTTATTAAATATGATAAAAACGTTTCGTTATATTACATGCCAAAAGGTCATGATGCCAATATAACATTTACTAAAAATGGGGATATATTTTTTATAAGCAATGATGTAGACCGAGCTGTTAGAAAACAAGACGATTTGAAGGATGTTTTTACAGAAACATTCTATAAAACAAAAGATCAAAAAGGTCATGAACGTGAGTTACAGATAGTTCACAAAGACGGTTGTTGGTATGTGCCAGCAGAAAAGCCAGGCGAAGAGAATATGCTAAACGGAATTTTTAAAGATAGACCACCAAGGTGTTTTAATATCAATGTTGATGAAAATAAAGAGGTATCCACTGAACTTGTGCCTTATGAACCACCACTGGCTTCAAAAATAAAAAATGAACCTGATCTCAACTTAAACAAAAAAAATAAAATTAACACAACAATCAAGAAATAACTTTTAGATCCTCTCCTCTAACATTTTCATTAGTTCTTCGTCAGGAAGTTGTTTGATGTAATGCAAATTGATATTCTTCAACTTCTCAAAGTCAAATCTGCTTGGGGACTTGCCACAGCGGGAAATATCAAATGCTTTGATGGCTTCCTCTTTGCTGTAAATCTCCTTCTCGGTGCCATCATTCCAACCGAGGTGGAGTAGGTAATTGAAAATTGCATCACTGAGATAACCCTGTTTTTGGTAGTCGCTCACAGCCACGGCATGCTTGCGTTTGGAGAGTTTCTTCCCTTGAATGTCGTAAATCAGCGGGATGTGCGCAAATTGTGGAATTGTCAACTCCTTGCCGTTTAGCATCTTGATTCCTGCCTTTTGGATGGCCTGATAAATCAATATCTGCTTTGGCGTGTTGGAAATGTGGTCGTCCCCACGGATGACGTGCGTGATGCCCATGTCCATGTCGTCGCAAACCACTGCAAGCATGTAAGTTGGCACGCCGTTTGAGCGGATAAGCACAAAGTCATCTTGGGTTTTGTTATCAAATTTGATATCCCCGCGGATGAGGTCATGCATTAGCACTTCGCCCTCTGGAATGTTGAGACGTATCACTGGCTGGATGCCTTTGGCTTTGGCGGCCGCAATGTTTGCTTGCACCTCTGCACTGTCGCCCTTCCACTTACTGCCATCGTAGCGGTAATATATCTTGTTCTCTTCGCAGTATTTCTTTCGCGCGTCAATCTCTTCCGGAGTGTCGTAGGCATAATACGCAAGGCCTTTTTCTACCAGCTTTTCAGCAATCTCACGGTGGCGTGGATAGCGTGTTGACTGCAAGATAATGCCCTTCTTTTCATCACCTTGATAGAAACACTCCTTTGGAATATTCAACTCGGACAGAAAGTCGCTGTCATAGTCAATGCCAAGCCAGTCAATGCCTTTGATAATCTCGTCAATGGCCTCTTGTGAGTTGCGCTGAGTGTCGGTGTCTTCAATGCGCAGAAGCATCTTCCCATTATTATGACGAGCAAATAGGTAATTAAACACGGCAGTTCTCGCTCCACCGATGTGAAGCATTCCAGTTGGACTTGGCGCAAAACGAACTATTACTTGGTTTGGTGATGACATGCCTTCCTGAAATCTAATTAAAATTAAAATTCAAGAATAAAATATGAATTGCGCGGCCCGAGGCCTCGCCCTCGCGGTTTGCATTTTCCTCCGCACTTCGTTTGTCGGGCAAACGCGCTCCGCGCCGACGCAATTCAAAAATAAATTTGACATGAATAGAATTTAAAGATAAAATTAGAAGAAATTAAGAATTTATGGACAAAATATCAAAACAAGACAAAAAAATAACCATAGTTAGTGCTAACTGTCCAGATTTTACAATAAAAGCAAACCCGGAAAATTTGTACGTCCTTAAAAATGGAATATTAAAAACATCAAATTACTGCCTTTCTGATAGCGACAATTATATAGATCTATATATGAATACTTTTGTCGATTTAAAAAAAAGCAAATCAAAGAAGCAAAAAAACATAGAGAAGTCTGCTATTTATTATGATCATAGTTTATATAACGGCTATTTAAACACTCTTCTGTTTCCATCAAAATCAAACCAAATAAATGGGTACTATCATGATGGCGACACACACAATGATGTAAGTATAAAAGATACAACAAAACATTATACAATGGAAATATATGAACATGGCAATGCACAAAGAAAATTTGCAAAAAATATACTAAGAACGGGTCTTGAAATAAACGATAGTAATTTTCAAAAATTAGATAGTTTTTATTTAAAAAGCCGTGCATGCCATGGAGCATACTTTGATGATAATACAAATATTTTTACTGAAATACAAAAAAAACTAAAAAACTGTGATAACAAAGAGCCAAAATGCTTTGTTCGTCTTGTTAAGAAAGATTATATTTCACAAATATGTATGATCTTGAACAAAGAACAAGGCACTCGTAGGTTTACAGATTTGCCAAAATCAAATAAAGAAAACAAACCAGTAATATACGAAGAGCTGTATGCAGATAAAGACAAATATTTTGATTATTATTACGTTACAAAAGATGCAATCTATAAAGTTCCACATGCTTTAGTGCACAATAGAGTTGATCTGATTGACACAGGCATATTTGATCAGGTATTTCAGAAATATCAACATCAAAATATTGATCTTAATAAAGATACTCAAGATGAGTATGATAATAAAAATAAAAGTAGTTCAATTGATGAATTAGCTAAAAGATGTAAGGAAGAAATAGAATTTAGTGAATGTGATGATTTAAAGAAAGACCTTGAAGAATATGTAAAGAAAAAAAAGCAACAAGAATACAAGAAAAGGTGTGAGAATAATCTTATCTCCTTACTACCTAAGCAATGGCGTGATTTTTATTAACTCTTCTTCCTCTTCCCTCCTCTCTTCTTTTTCTCAACTTTCTTAACTTTCTTCACCTTCTTTGACTTCACAATCGCCTTTTTGATGCTAACCTTGCTGAACTTCTTGCCCTTGATTGGCTTGATTTTTGGTGTCTCGCGCTTCATTTTGGCTTCACCTTTGTCGTCTGACATTTTCATAATGCGGAGAATATCAGAGATAATGTCCTCATAAACAACATCGCTCACCTTCTCACTGAGATTACTTCCACGGATGCTGTCAAAGAGGTAAATCATGAAGACCTTTTTCTGACCGTATTCATTATCAACATTGACATTTGACTTGGCTTTTTTGCGCTGGATGGCCATTTTGCGCGCCATTCTGTCATCCATGATGTGCTCTATCACAAGCAAACTGATGAATAGTATGGTGAACACAATCGGCACGGTCAGTGGGCGGCCAAACATGGTGTTAACAATAAACCCTTCGGCGGCGAAGTATGAGAATGTTACACCAATGGAGAACAGGTTTTTCATTATCCACTGGGAGAGACCATATTTTGATGTCAGTCCTTGGCGGGAGAGAGAGTAGTTGACTGTTTCCAATATCTGTTTGCTTTGTGCGGCCGTGACAAGTCCTTGGCGGACAAAATGCTTCATTTTGTAGACAAGCTTCTTCTTCCGCAATATTGGTAATAATTGTCCCAGCGCAATAAATGCAATGGTATAAATGGCGAACATCACGGCAAAGTTACCATCTATTAGATATGTCTCATCACCGGTGACTTTTTTATACAGCGCAGCATCAATTGGCATCATTATCATCACTGCCCAAATACCTGCGATTATTTCCATGTAATAACGAACCAAGAGGTCTCCAACAAAATTTAAGAACTTGTCCTTCATTTCAGAAAAAATAATACAAAAACAGTTTTTCACAAATTTAATTTGCAAGGGGTTTTATTATGGAAGGAAATTTTTTTAGTTGGTGCGCGGCCGCAGGCCTTGACTTGTCAAGGGCGGAGGCGGTCGGCAGCGGCCGCG
>CAMNMI010000068.1 GCA_946544555.1 uncultured Rickettsiales bacterium | reverse complement strand
GCGGCCGCGCATGCCAAAGGCCCCGCACGTCCAATGGTGCAAAGTGCTTTTCGTGTGCAGGGGCTTTGGCGTAAAGACCCGCAAATTTTTAAATTTTTGACTTATATTGCAACTTTTTTTCAAAACCCGTGTTGCGCCACCCGAGGCCACGCCCTCGCCGTTTGGCACTGCTACGCTTCCCCTCGCTGCGCTCGTCGGCCAAACGCGCTCCGCGCTGGCGCAACAAATACTTATTTATCTTGACTATACTTTCCCACCAGCGCAATATCAGAATAACCCAGATCGTTGAGATAATTCAACACAGCGGCAATGTCGCCATATGAAATTGACTTGTCTGCATGGATAAAAATTCTGGCATCATTACCAAGCTGCATGACATTTCTAAGCATATTTTCAATATCTTTTGCCGCAACTGGACGACCGTTTATGAATATCAGACCGTCTTTTCTGATTTGAACATTTGCATATTGGAAGTCATCATAAATCTCAAACAAATCAGTATTAACCTTTGGTAAGTCAATATTTATGCCCGTTTTTATTGGTTGCATGATAAATAATGTGCAAATCAGCAATACAGCCGATAACAGCATTATTGGCACTATACTTGGCTTCGGTATCTCGCGCTCTTTTCGTCTTGAGAACTGCTGACTGTAAATCATATTACTACTAAATATCACTGCTGGCAGGCCTTGGTTTTTTCTTTGGTGGCTCCGCTGGTGCAGGTGCTGGTTGAGGATCTTGCTGTAAACGTTTCGTCTGTTCAACTGGTTGGATGTTATTCATTTGCGGCATGCTTACTGGCGCTGGCAAAAAGCCACCTCCTACTGTGTTTGCATCAACACTACGTGTCAAAATATTCAAAAAATCCACAATGAATGCATCCATTTTGTCGCTTACTTTTTGTGCTTTTCTGTCAAATACAAAGTGAATTCCCATGGCCACAATAACATCAAAAATACTAAACATAATACAAACCAGCGAGCTTGCAATACCTTTTCCAGTGGTCGCCATCGTGAGACCATTTTCAAGATCAACATTATAGAATACATTTATCAAAATCATGATTGTGCCAAGAAGCCCTAAAAATGGGGCGCCGTGGATGAATAACTTTAAAATGTCAAGATAGTTCTCACAAACTTTCATTGTCTCAATTTTCTTGATATGTGCAATGTTTAGCATTCGCTCTTTGACATCCGCTTTGGAACCAATGTTATTCCTAAATGCCGCGCAAGCGTTCCACTCGTCCATAACACCTTTGAATATCAATCCAAGCGGGTGCGAGAGGTTTTCTTTATTGCTCTCATAGAACTGATCCAGTGAAATTCCAGACCAAAATGTCTTCTCAAATTCGGTGATGTATGAGTTTATGTAGGCCAGTTTTTTGCGCTTTGAAAACGCCATTGCAACCATCATTATGAGGCCAAAAATCAGCACTCCGAAGATGATTTGCACGTAAATTCCAGATGTGATTATCGCTTTTAATGCGTACATAGCACAGGCGATTATACAAAAAAGTTGTTGATTGTCAATTTTTATTATATTGCGCCGGCGCGGAGCGCGTTTGGCCGCCGAGCGCAGCGAGGGGGAGCGTAGCGGTGCCAAACGGCGAGGGCGTGGCCTCGGGCGGCGCAACTTAATGTTTTTTGCAAAGTGTTTTTTTATATTGTAAATAAAAAATTATGTCTATTATAAGTTAATATAATGAATATTCTAACACTTTTTCTTTCAGCAATATTGCTTTTGTCAGGTGGCTTTTCATGGTTTTTTGTCAAGCTGCATGCTGGCTATTCCATGCCTGTTGAGTTCTCCATTTTTTACCGCAATATGGGCTCATCGCTCTTCATTTTTGTTCTCATGATGCTGCTCGGTAAGGGCAAAATTTTCAAGCTCAACAAAGAGGAATTCAAAGTCATCCTGAAAGTTGCGTTTCTCTACTATTTCTGCTACTTCATGGGGTCATATCATGGGTCAAAATTTTTGGCCGCAGGAATAGTTGCGTTCATTTCTTCCACAAAAACGATATTCGTTGAACTTTTGATGGCCATAAAAGAGCGCCACAAACCTTCGCGAACGATACTAATTTCAGCTCTCATTGGTGCAATTGGTATCGCACTGATGTCGCATTCAAACATGAGAATTTCCAATCTCACATTTGCGCAGTTGATGTTCGGAATTTGTTTTGCATTCATTGCGCCAGTAAGCAATTCTATTAGCTATGTCGTTATTAGAACTTCGCCTGCCAAGCAGACAATCAACAACTTCGCGCTGGCCGCCTACGGAGCATTTATCGGCTCGGTTTTAGTGTTTATTTTTGCAGTTTGTAAATATAAAACGGTTGTGCCAATGCCTATGGACGCCAAGTATTTAGTGGGTTGGGCTTATCTTGCATTTGGTGCTTCTGGGCTGATAACCGTTTGTGCCTACTATTTAATAGAGCACATTGGCCCTTCAAAAACAACCATGATGTCCTTGGCTCATTCTCCAACGGCATTGCTTTTGTCGGTTGCGTTTATGGGTTACGAGCTTGACGCGATGACTGTAATTGGTATGACATGTTGCGTTGTAGCTTTGTATTTTGGGTTGAAATATAAGCAGAAAGGTAATGGAAAAGAGGGCAGGGCGGTTATTAAGAAAAATAAATAATTTCACTTGACTTTATATTTTAATGGGATTGTATCTATTTGCATTGGGGCATAGCCAAGTGGTAAGGCAGTGGTTTCTGGTACCACCATTCGGAGGTTCGAATCCTTCTGCCCCAGCAGTTTTGGTGGCTTTGCAAATATTGACAATTAAAAAAAGTGCATACAAATAAATTGTTTTTGATTTAAAATGCCAGGTAATATCAATTTTTCTAATAATAGAAACAGGAAGTTTCAAGGAAATAATGACGCCGAGAAGAAGCCAAAGCAACCAAAACAAGGCATGGTTGAGATGGACGGTGAGGTGTTAGAGGTGCTTCCGAATGGAATTTGCAAAGTTAAAATGGAGAATGGTGTTATTGTGACGGCATATCTAAAAGGCATTTTTAAGGAGAAAAAAATCAAGGTTTTTCCGCAGGACAAAGTGCGCGTGGAGTTCTCTATTTACAGCACTGACAAGGGGCGCGTCATTCAGAAATACCGCACAAATGTCCAGCCGCCAATGGCCAAGCAGACACACAGTAGCCGCAAGATGTATGCGCGCATTCAAAAGCGCAAGCACTAACTTGACAAGTAAAAAAAAGCGTTGATATTTGCACGACTTTTTGTGAGTATTTTCATTTCACCAAAGGACTACATGATGCTTGCCAATGAGTGCCAAAAGGTGAGTTTTTCGCTCTGCGGACATGACTATTCAATGTGGTGTAGGAAAGATAAAATAGAGCAAGCAAATGGCATTGTTGACAAATTTGCGCCTGTTGTTGAGAAGGTGTTGGTGCAAAATCAGGGGCTTTCATTTGATAAAATTATGTTTATGGCTGCGATTGAGTTTTTTGCCAAAATGAAGCTTGTGAAAGAGGAGCAAAAAAATATGCAACAAGCAGGAGATTTGTTTTCAACCGACGCAGACAACTTGGAAAAATACGACTTGGAAGACGTGATTGGCTTGCTGAATGAGATAAAAGATGCACTGTGATTATGCGCTGTGTTTGACGATTATTTCAACAAGCTAAAAATCTTATCAAAATCCACTTTGCCGTCAGCAGTTTGGTAGTTCTCCATCAGCGCGACAATTGTGCGTCCGATAGCAAGTGCAGACGAGTTCAGCATATATGGATAGTCCTTTTTGCCGTCTTTTTTCTCGTAGCGGATTTTTGCGCGGCGCGACTGGAAATTCGTGGTCGTAGAACAACTGCAAATCTCGCGATATTTATTCTGTCCCGGCAGCCAGACCTCTAAATCATATGTCTTGGCCGAACAAAAGCCAATATCTCCGCCACACAAAACCATCACACGATATGGCAAGCCAAGGCGCTGTAAAATTGTCTCCGCGCAGCTTAACATGTGCTCGTGTTCCTCCTCCCCGCGCTCTGGCGTTGTGATCGCGACAATCTCAACCTTCGTAAATTGGTGCTGTCTTATCATCCCTGTGGTGTCTTTTCCAGCGCTGCCGGCCTCGCTGCGGAAGCATGGGCTATACGCGCACATCCTGATTGGCAGGTCTTCCTCCTTCAAAATGCTGTCAGCGTATACATTCACAAGCGCTGTTTCAGCTGTCGGAATGAGGTAATGGCCTTCTGTGGTTTTGAAAATGTCCTCCTCAAATTTTGGCAGTTGACCCGCATTATAAGCGGCCTTGTAGTTCACCATGAAAGGTATCCACATTTCTTCAAAACCGAACTCATTGCAAATGCCAATCATAAAATTACGCAGTTCGCGCTCTAATTTAGCGCACTCGCCACGCATAATCGTGAAACGGCTGCCAGACATTTTTACAGCGCGTTCAAAGTCAAGCGTGCCAGTATTTAAGCCCAACTGCGTGTGCTCCAATGGTTGAAAATCAAACTTCGGCTTGGTGCCCCACTTGCGCATTTCAAAGTTCTCGTTTTCATCCTTGCCGAACGGAACATCGGCCAAAACCATGTTTGGAATGACCGCCAATTTCTTCGTCAACTCCATCTGAATTGACTGCAAATCAGTATCCAAGCTTGCCAAATCATCAGCAATCTTCTTTCCTCGTTCAATATATTCTGCCAGTTCCTCCTTGGATTTTCCCTGCTGTGCGAGCATGCCAACCTCCTTCGCAAGCTTGTTTTTCTCACTTGCCATGGTTTCAAATTCAAACATTTTCTTCTTGCGCTTTTTGTGTAGCTCT
This sequence comes from uncultured Rickettsiales bacterium, assembly GCA_946544555.1. Classification (GTDB taxonomy): domain Bacteria; phylum Pseudomonadota; class Alphaproteobacteria; order Rickettsiales; family Deianiraeaceae; genus UBA4311. Next base: position 194 of record CAMNMI010000068.1, on the reverse strand, counting down.
AAAATCTCATCAACATTAAGCGTCAAATTGCGCTTTTGCATGGCCTGTTCAAACTTCTCGCGATGCTCAACAATCCAGTTTATATCAATCATATCAACAGCCCGATAATCCATATCAAACAAATGTCAAGATAAAATCAGGTAATTACCCCTAACTTTATACTAAACCACCTTCCACTACTTCCTCGCTCTCTT
>CAMNMI010000067.1 GCA_946544555.1 uncultured Rickettsiales bacterium | reverse complement strand
TGTCTACTGGTTTGGCGCTTGTATTGTTGCCTTGCATTTTAGCAATACAATCAGCAATCAGCCACGATTTTCCATATAGCGCTCGGCCAATCATTACACCGTCCGCTGATGAGATTTTGAGCGCCTCGTTGATGTTGTTGTAGTTTATATCTCCATTCACAATGACTGGAATTTTCAGTGTTGACTTCAACTTTTTGGCAAACTCCCAATCTGCTGCGCCACTATACATCTGGCTTCGCGTGCGACAGTGTATTGTAACCGTTTGCACGCCGTTGTCCTCTGCCAGCTTGGCGATTGTTGGTGCGTTCAAGTGATCGGCATCCCAGCCCATGCGCATTTTTATTGTCAACGGCATGTTGATTTTTGCAGCTGTTTTAGCTACCGCGCAGATGATTTGCTCGGCCAATTTTTCGTCCTTCATAAGTGCTGAGCCAGCATAGCTATTAACAATTTTTTTCACCGGACAGCCAAAGTTCATGTCTACAATGTCCGCGCCCTGGTCGGCGGCTACTAAAACGGCCTCGCTCATAACTTCTGGCGAGCACCCTGCAATTTGAATTACAAACGGTACTTCATCTGTCTCCTTCATGGTTGCATGCTTGATATACTCCTTTCTGCATGCTAAAATAGTGGCATGAGAAGCAATCATTTCGCTGTAAAGAAGTGGTGTGCCGAATTTCAAAAGCATCGCACGAAATGGAGCATCCATAACCCCACACATCGGAGCTGGAAAAATTGGATAGTCAAAGACGAATTTGCCAACAGTTATTGAATTCATTTGTCTGAACTCTCTGTGTTCTCTGCGGCCTCTGTTTTGGCCTCTTCCTTTGGTTGTTCTTCCTTGACTTCTTCTTTTGTTTCCTCTTTTGCTTCAACTTTTTCAGCGTTCTTCTTTTCGGCTACTGCCAAAGCCTGTTGCATCTTTTTATCAAATGCAGCAGTGTCGCTTTCAAAGTCGCTTTGGTTACGGCAAACGTTCAAACGGACATTTGCGAAGACATCTCCGAACAAGCACACAGGAATGACATATTGTCCCAATGCCTTGATTGGTGTTGCGATGTTGATGCCGCCGATGTCAAAGTCAAAGCTGTTGTTGTTTGCGGACAAGCATGTTTTTATTAGGTTGTAGACATCTTTTGTTCTGATTGAGCCGTAAATAGTGTTGTCATCAGCTGCTTGACGGACTGTATTGAAGACCTCTTTGCTTAACAATTCTGCGACTGCCACTGCGTCTTTTGCGGCCTGTGCGTTTTTCTCTTTCAACTCTGCGAGCTTGCTTTCAATTTGCGCAATATTGGCTTTTGTGGCAACAACTGCATATCCCTTTGGCAATAAGAAATTCCTTCCGTAGCCATTAGAAACCTCGCAAACCTCACCGACTTTTCCAACATTTTTTACATCACGGTTCAAAATAATTTTCATATCTTAACATCAAAAACTAATATTTTACGTAAGGCAAGAGCCCCAAAAACCTTGCACGCAAGATTGCTTGGCGTAGCAAAACCTGTTTTTTTCTGCTCTGAACGTTTGAGTTTCGAACTGCAACAATCTTCCCGCGTGGGCTAATAAATCTGCGGAGCAACTTTACATTTTTATATGAAATGTATTTATCCTCAACTTTGCCGAGTGGACAGTTTGTTGACTTCTTAAAGAACGATGATGATGCTTCTTTTTTAACCTTCAAAGCAATTGTTGAAACGCCTTCAACTTTTGATAAATCCTCGTATGAGATGTCGCCTGACATGGCGTTAACCATGCTGTCGTCTGCGCTCTGGGTTGCTCTCAATGTTTGACTTTTAATACCTGCCATATTACGAATTCAAATTAAATACATTTTTCAGAACATTCAAATAGCGCCTGTCAATAGTGATGCCGTCTTCGCTTTGGTCGCCCTCTGAAACAGCATTTGCGCTCTTCAATTTTATTCCATCTTCATCGGCCTTGACGAGTAAATATCTGATGAAAATCTCGCTGGTGGAGAGCTTTTCCTCTATCAACTTGTTTGTTTCAATGTCTGACTTGAACTGGATGAAGTAGAAATGCGCGGCATCGTTCTTGTTGATTTGGTATTCCAGCTGGCGCAATCCCCAGTATTCAGCATACAAAATGGAACTGTTGTTTGATAGAATGATATCTCTTAGCGTTTGCAAGGCCATTTTAATGTCCTCATCAGAGGCATCTTGGCGTGCAAGCAATGTCAATTCGTAATTTCTTATCATAATTTAAATCTTCCAGTGGAAGACATTTTTTTATTTGCAAGGATTTTTTACTTAAATTATCAAATGTATCAAATCTTGACTTTAAAAAAACAATCAAACTAACTACTAGTTATGACACTACTTTCATACTTGCGCGAACTCGGTTTTATAAAAGATTGCACAAATTTTGATGACTTGGAAAAGCTTCTGGAACAACAGCAACAAACATTTTACGTGGGAACAGATTTAACCGCCGACAGCTTGCATGTGGGGCACTTGATGCCACTGATGTTTATGCGCAAGGTGCTTGCCAAGGGACATCGTGTTATTATAATATTGGGAGGTGGAACAACAAAAATCGGCGATCCAAGTGATAAGAATGAAATGCGTAAGATGCTCTCGGATGAGCAAATTGCAGAGAACAAAGCAGGAATAAAAAAGTGCTTATCACAGATTTTTGGCCGCAATTTAGAGGCACAACCAGAGGGTGAATTTGTTGATAACCTGATGATTGTTGACAATGCCAAGTGGTTGCTTGACGTTAACTACATCTGGTTTCTGCGGGAAATCGGCACATGTTTCACAATCAACAAGATGATTAACATGGAAATCGTGCGCCGCCGCCTTGACAACAACATCCCCTACACATTCTTTGAGTTCAACTACATGCTTATTCAGGGATATGATTTCTACTACTTGAATAACAATTACGGCTGCAATATTCAAGTTGGTGGCAGCGACCAGTGGGGAAATATTATTCAAGGTTGTGAGCTCATTCGCCGCAAGGCCGTGGATAGTCGTAAGGTGGCGACTGAAAATGAGGTTAATGTGTTTGGGATTACGCTAAACCTGCTGACAAAAAGCGATGGCACAAAGATGGGTAAAACCGCTGGTGGTGCCGTGTGGTTGCGCGCGGACAAGCTGTCAAGTTATGACTATTTTCAGTATTTCCGCGACTGCGCCGATGATGATGTCATTAAGCTGTTGAAGATATTCACTGACCTTCCATTGGAGCAAATTGAGGAATATGCCAAATTATCAGGAAAGGAGCTGAATGCTGTGAAGGAGATTTTGGCTTACGAAGCCACAAAAATCTGCCGTGGTGAGGAAGAAGCGGACAAGGCAAGAAATAGAGAGGTGACAGAGGAGATTGAGGTCAATAAAGGAGATAACATTGTTGAGGTCTTGGTTGCAAATGGTCTCTGCAAATCAAATGGTGAAGCACGCCGCCTGATTGAAGGAAAAGGGGTGAAGTTCAACGGTGAAGTTGTTGATAAAAACTTTACAATCACTACCGCTGGCGAGTTGATGGTTGGGAAGAAGAGAAAAATAAATGTAAAATTGTTTTAATCATTTTCTCCAATTCTTTCTTTGGTTAAATTGCGTCATTATTTATCTCCATCTTTGTATAAATCTGGATTAATTGGCGCACCATTCCTGCCATCTTGGATTTTGGTGATTTCATCATTCTCAATTCTGATGCGGAGGGTGAATAATCTTGATACGACTTTGTAGATAAACTTATTCATTGTCTGTTGCATGAGGGAGAAGCTCTCAAATTTGTATTCGCTGAATGGGTCTTTGTGGGCGTAGGCACGCAGGTGGATACCCTCTTTGATATGGTCAAGGTAGTAAAGGTGCTCTCTCCAACATTCGTCCAGAGTTGACAACATAACCGACCTCTGAATGTCTTGCAGAGTGAAAATATCTACTGGATTGAACCGCTCGGCATATTTAAACTTGCAGAAGTTATTCATCACATCAATGTTATATTGTGTGAAGTTCATCTCGCCTTTTTCAACAAAATATACCTGTTGCATCCTGTTTTTGAGCTCCACTGGCACGATTTCCCCATTGATCGTTGCATTTGACAGGATGTCCTCGTTCACATCATTGACAATTTGATCCAAGATATGTCCGACATTCTGTGACTTGACAATAGCCATCCTTTGTTCGTAGATTATCTTCCTTTGCTCGTTGACAATGTCATCATATTTCAACAGGTTTTTACGTATTTCATAGTGGAAGCTTTCAACCTTTTTCTGGGATTTGTTGATGATGCTATTCAACATTGGGTGATTTAGTGCCTCTCCTGGTTTGAAGCCAACATGAGACAAGATGCTCTCCAATTTATCACCACCGAAGATGCGAAGTAGGTTATCATGTAATGACAAGAAGAACTGGGTTTTGCCGGGGTCTCCCTGACGACCTGCACGACCAATCAACTGGTTGTCAATTCTGCGACTTTCATGGCGCTCTGAACCAATGACAAACAATCCACCTGCATCCACAACTTGCTGATATTCTGCTTTGTGCTTTTCACGTATAGCATTTGCAATGGCCACGGCATCAACCTTCTGTGAGTTTGCTGGTTTATTCTCATCTTTGTTGCCAGTCAATGAACGGATGGCCGAGAGTGTATCATTTAATTCGTGGTTATCATCAACTTTTTTCTGCGCCTCTTCTATTGCAGCATCTATTTCCTTTTGGACATTTCCTCCAAGCATAATATCTGTTCCACGACCTGCCATGTTGGTTGCGATTGTAACTGCTCCCAAACGTCCTGCCTCGGCGATAATTTTGGCCTCTTGTTCGTGATATTTAGCATTCAACAGATTGTGCTTTATCCCTGCCTTGTTTAGTAGTTCCGACAAACGCTCTGATTTATCAATACTGACTGTTCCAATCAATATTGGCTGGCCTTTGGCATGAGCTTCTTCCACAGTTTTGATTATGGCCTCAAACTTATCCTCCTCATTACGGAATACCATGTCATCCAGTGATTGGCGGATCAC
>CAMNMI010000066.1 GCA_946544555.1 uncultured Rickettsiales bacterium | reverse complement strand
CTACCTGCATTACCAATCTAAACAATTCATTTTTCACGCCATCATCAAAAACTATCAACCAACACAAACCTATTTTTACTAATGTCTTAATAAATTCGTCAAACTTCAATAGCTTCGTATCACCATTAATAAACTTCCAACCAATAATAAAAAACCACAATACCAGGAATATCCCAGCAACTGCCTTAATTCTATTTCTAAACACATCAAAAAGTGTGTATTCAAGAATATAATTAGTCTCTTGGAGATCTGCACCAGAGATGGCACCATAAATAGTGCTAACCGTGTTGTATTTTTGCTGTAAATTATCCCTAAATTCTTTGGCCTCTTCGTAATAGTCAAAAATATCTGTTGTTGGAAAAGTTGTCTCTTTTATTTGTGAGTTTTCTAATGGAAAATCTCTGCGCAAACCTCTCGTAAAAATAAACCTGTTCCTATCCCTTGCATACGTAATATACTTATCACTCACACATGCTTCCACATTAGAATAGTCGTGTCTGTCTGCATAAGGACATGATGTTGGCGAAGAGCAGGCATATCTTGAAGTGCCATGAAGTTTACTTTGATATTCAGCATCACAACAGAACATCAACGGGTCTTCTGCTGGATTTGTAAAATATTTCTCAATAAATGTAACATTAGATTGCGTAAATTCATATCTATTTTTTCCAAGTTGAATACACTTCCCGTCTGCACCTCTTGTATATTCTGTTTTAAATGCATTTTCCTTTGTCCAAAGTTGTTTTAGCAAACCATATATTTTTATTCTTTCTGCTATTGAAAAATCTCTTGCAAGATGATTATTAATATCTGTTTGTGTCCTTCTGATATTACCATTTTTATCAACTCCAATAACATTAGCAATACTATTCACAATATTACTAACAAATTGATAATCATTCCGATATTGTTCAATGGCGTTTTCTTTATATGAAGTCGTTACTGGCTTACCAAGAATTGGCATTTCAAAGATATTTCTTGCTGTTCCCTCAATACATTGAACTATTGGCGCAGTAATAGGTAATTTACCTTTTGAAAAACCAACCATGTCATTACACGAAAAGTGAAACAGATTAGGCAGATCATTTGTTTGTTCATATAGATCCCTAAATCTCATAATTCTGCAATGTTTAGCATATCTCTTTTGGTATCGCTCCTTGTTTCTCATTTGTAATTCTCCATTTTCCATTACAATTACACCATTCTCGTCTGTGATATAATCTGGTTCTTCCAGAGTTCCATGTTGAATATTATACACACAAGGACAAGCACTATAAACACTTGCGCATAACACATAAGTATATCCAGGTGCATGATCAACAAGAACATTATCAAAAACTGCCCCTCGGCCGAAAAACTGGGCCATCCCTTTACTATTTCTAAGACAAATTTTGTCATATGCGCCAACAATATTTTCAACCGTTGGCGGTATATTCATTAAATCCAACAGTTTTGCTATTTGTCTGTCGGTATATGGAAGTGGATGTCCTTGTGAAATATCATCTAAACATACACGATACTTTTCTGCTGTTTTTTTTGCACTTTTACTCTTCATCCATGTATAGAGACATTCAAGAGCCTGACCAATATTATTTCCGATAGTAAGACCAGCTAAGCTACCAAGAATACCACTACCCATCATGAACCCGATTATTTTTCCTCCATTATACAAAAGCCCAGATACAGCACACACACTCTGTTTATATTTTTTTGAACCAACCCCAGTTATGCTATCTAATACAGATGGTTGTTCATAGCTATCACATTCAAGCCATTCAGCACATTTTTCCATTAGTTTATCTCCAACCGTCCATCCACATATTTCTTCTAATGTGCTAAGCACATCTGCTTTGGATTGGTGAGTAAAATTGTTCGTAAAAAAGAAAAAACAGCAAAGTATGCAAAGCAGCTTCTTTTTCACACAGTTTATCAGGATAGATAGTTAAAAACACAGTTGTTATTTGCAAGTTTTTTATAAAAAAGTATATCCCCTTGCAAAACAAAAAATTTGTGTTGCGCCGCCCGAGGCCACGCCCTCGCCGTTTGGCACCGCTACGCTCCCCCTCGCTCCGCTCGGCGGCCAAACGCGCTCCGCGCCGCGCAACACTCCATCTGGAATTATTCCTTGACATTTATGATTATCAAAGTAAAAATTGATTTAGTTTTTTGTGTTGAATTAGTTGTATGACAGACAAAAAGGAATTACAGGAAAGCGCTAAAAAAGCAGCACAAAAGATTGATAAACTAAAAGAAGACGGTTTAAAACAGGCACATTCAATTTTCAATATCATCTGTGAAGTTGCAAAAAATGTCTTTGTTGTCACCAAAGCGCTATTGGGAAAACTGTTTTTTTTCTTAAATGCACTGCCAGAAAAGGCCAAAAAAAGAATAATCTCCAGCATTGTAATGATTGTTGCTTTTGCAGTTGTAGTCTCAATCGGCCAGATAGTGTATACCATCGGCATCTTTACATGTGGATGTTTAATGATTTACGAGCTCATTAAAATGCTTGACAACATCAAAGATAAAAGCAACCGTACATTCATCCTTCTGCGCCGCTGGGGAATTATCTACATCGCCATTTGTTGCTTGTCAATTATCCTCGTTCGCAATGCAACAGAACAAGGATTAAAAATCACATGGTGGATGTTCATCACTGTCTATTCAGTTGACACATTTGCTTACATCTTTGGCAAGAAATACGGCAAACTTCAACTTGCACCAAAAATCAGTCCGAACAAGACATATGAAGGCGCAATCTTGGGGTCGTTCTGCGCGTTTTTCGTATCAATGTTGCTCTACAAAGTATTTGGGACGTATTCAGAAGATTCATTTTCAGGTGAAAGTTTCGCAATTTTCAGCATTATTGTAATTATCCTTGCACAAATGGGAGATCTCTCCGAGAGTGCAATCAAGCGTCAATGTGGTGTAAAAGACAGTGGAACATTAATCCCTGGGCACGGCGGAGTATTTGACAGATTGGACAGTATGTTGATTGTTGCGCCATTTGTGTATATTATCTTGTTTTTAAATGGTGGAGTTTTATTCTGATATAGTTGTCCGAGTGGCAGTGTTGTTTTTTGCGTTGTGGGCTGGCGGAATTTCCACAACCCTCTATGGGCGCCTGCCGTCAGATACGCCAATCGGTCCAGCTCACAAGCCAATGTGCGACCACTGCGGCAAGAGAATATCATTTAAATACTTCATTCCAGTTATTGGCTATTTTCTCAGCAATGGCAAATGCGTTCACTGCCAGCAAAAAATCCCACGCATATATCTATGCATAGAGCTTGTCATCACGACCTACATCATGTTGTTGTCATTCAGGTTTAGCAATTTTGACGAGATTTTTATTACCAAAGCACTATTTTGCGCATATCTCATCACGTTACTGTTTATCTACCGTACGCACCGCCAAATCAAAGTTCGCTTTATATGGATACTTGCATCATGCATTTTGGCCTATCGTGGCTATTCAGGCAACCTACCGAACCTGATTGATTTATTTATCTGTTTTATCATTTCCTATCTCGCGTTTTCAATTTACGAAAAATACATCAAACTTGAAAAAATTGAATTTATCATGTGCGTTATTCTGGTAATGCAGCTTGGTTTCATTGTTGCAATTGTGTTTTTCCTGTCTGGATTGCTATTTATCTTCCTCCACAATTATGTTTTCAAGAACTCAAATGTCTACAAATTAGAGACACATCACATTGTTGAACTCCCAATTTATGCGTCATTAGCTCTGGCTTTTATAATATAGCTTGACTATAAAAAATTGTTTTTCAATCAAAAGTTGTATGAAGGGTAAAATAATTTGTTTATCATTATTGCTGTGTGCGTTGTTCAATCAGAGCGCACTTGCAAAAGGAAAAGTTAAAAAAGCGCCACAAAAACCAAAAATCATTGGTGTTATTGGAGATTACTTGGCAAATGAAAACAATAAGCATGATTATTCCAGCTGGCCGCTTCATGCTATGCGCTATCAGTATATTGATAATCTTGTGCAGGCATGTGAGGGTGAAAATGTAGCATTTGTAATGTTAACAAACACAAGCGAGCAAGCAGATAAAGTAGCAAAAGCCGTTGATGCTGTTGTATTAACCGGCGGCGATGATGACCCAACTGGTAGGAGAGACAGATTTGAAAAAGCAATGGTGGAACGCATGTTGGCGCAAAAAAAACAAGTTTTTGGTATTTGTCGTGGTATGCAGATGATTAATTATTTCTTCGGTGGAGAGGTAATTGAAATGCAGCCAGAACAAAAAAAGCTCCACAAAACCGCAACATATTGTCGTGAATGCAATCAAACAAAGCACCGCGTCATTCTTGATGAGAACTCAAAGTTAGCTAAAATTTTAGGAAAAACAGAAATCAATGTGAATACAAACCACAATTTTGCTGTCGGAAGAATGGCTGATAATTTTATTGTGACAGGCCGCTCACCAGATGATGATATTCCAGAAGTCATGGAAATGAAAAACTATCCAAAGTTCTTCTTGACTGTCCAATGGCACCCTGAGTTCCTATCGACAGATGATGATGTAAAGATGCTTCGTGCATTCTGTCATGCAGTGGCAGTGAATAAGTAGTTGTAAGTTGCGCTGCCCGAGGCCACGCCCTCGCCATTTGGCACCGCTACGCTCCTCCTCGCTACGCTCGGCGGCCAAATGCGCTCCGCGCCGCGCAACCGAAATTTCAAAAATAATTTCTTGCAATAAACAAAAATTTTGATAAAATCTCAACGGTTTTATATGGGTAATTATCAATCATATTTCAAAACCTCCTATTCTGAAAGTATTAACGGAAAAGAACAAGAATATAATAGCATTGAAGTGCAGAATAACAATGGCAAAGGTGCGGTCCGATTGCGACAACGCAAGAATGGTAAAACAAAAGAGCAAACAATAAACAATATTGACATACGAAGATATACTCTTGGTTCAACAAATTGCCACCTCCTTGACAGATTTTAAATCCCGCAGTTTTCTGTTGCGCGGCCCGGTGCCTCGCCCTCGCCGTTTGCACTCTCCTCGCTCCGCTA
>CAMNMI010000065.1 GCA_946544555.1 uncultured Rickettsiales bacterium | reverse complement strand
ACGAGGAACGAGGCGCAGCCAAACCGCGAGGGCGTGGCCTCGGGCAGCGCAACACTTGAAAATAAAAAACCCGCACCAACGACTAATTAGATTAATATGATATTCACATTAGAGTGGCTAAAAGAGCATTTGGATACAACAAAAAGCGCAGAGGAAGTGGCTGTAAAACTAAATCAAATTGGATTGGAGGTTGAAAATGATCTTCCATCGGAAAGTGTTTTTGATAAGGTAGTAGTAGCTGAAATTGTGGAATGTGAAAATCATCCAGAGAGCGACCATTTACATATATGCAAAGTGGATGATGGCAAAGAAGTTCATCAAATTGTCTGCGGAGCACCGAATGCAAGGAAAGGCATCAAGGTAGCTCTGGCACATGTCGGGGCATATATTCCCTATGGCGATTTCAGGATTAAAAAGTCAAAAATACGCGGAGTTGACAGCTGTGGAATGATGTGTAGCGAGCGTGAAATGGGAATTGGTAACGACCACGAAGGTATCATGGAACTCCCATCTGACTGCAAACTGGGCGACCTGTGGGTCAGGGCTTACCACGCACTTGACAAGATGCCTATTGAAGTATCCATCACACCAAATCGCGGAGATGCAACCAGTGTTTATGGTATTGCAAGGGATTTGAGTGCTGCTGGATTTGGAGAGCTTAAACCAGTCGCCAAAGGACAAGTCAAGGAGACAATCAAAAACACCCACTCTGTTGAGGTGAAAATTGACAACTGCCAGTATTTCTGCCGCGAGATTAGAGGCGTCAATGCCAATGTTGCAACACCAAAATACATCCTCAAACGCAATGCCTTCAATGGTTGCGGCGACAACGGCGTGATTGTCAACATTTTGAACTACATCATGTTTGAATACGGCCAACCAATGCACTCTTACGATGCAGACAAAATAGGTAAAAAAATCATTGTGGACTACGCCAAGCGCAACACTTTCAAGACACTCAAAGGCGAGGAAATCAAGTTTGATAAGAGCAAGATTTTGATGGTAAGCGATGAGGAAAATGACCTCTGCATTGCTGGAATTATGGGTGGCGATGACTGCAAGACCACAAATGAGACAAAAAACATCCTGCTGGAATGCGCGTATTTCCCAACCACGCCAATCACCATTGGAGGGCAGGAGTTGAAGATTGTCAGCGATGCAAGGTTTAGATATGAGCGCGGTATAAATCCAGATTTGACAAGGGAGATGCTTGACAAGGCAACTGCGATGATTTTGGAAATCTGTGGCGGAGAGGCCAGCAATGTGGAATACGATGGCAAGTTGGCGGATGAGAAAGTGATTAACTATCATCTCTCCACAACAAAAAAGCTGCTGGGATTTGATATTTCTGCTGACAGAACTGTGGAAATCTTGGAGAAATTGCAGTTTGAAATTGCAAACAAAAGCGCGGATGTTATCAAAATAAAAGTCCCGCGGTTTAGACATGATGTTGAGATTGAGGCCGACATCGCAGAGGAGCTCGGGCGCATTGAAGGGTATGACAAAATACCAAGTGAGCATGTAAATTTGTCGTCCACATTCACAAAAAACAAGTTTGCGGAGAAGCTAAAAGCCAAGAAATTCCTTGCAGGAAGCGGTCTGATGGAGACAGTGTCAATGGCCTTCTGTGATGAGAAAAAAGCCGCGCTGTTTGCGGACATCAACGCAGATTTGCGCCTTGCCAATCCAATTGCGAGCGAGTTGAACTACATGCGGCCAACGCTGCTGGTATCGCTGTTACAGGCAGTCAAAACCAATGAAAGTCAGGTGCTGGAAAATCAACTTGCATTTTTTGAAGAGGGAATGTTCTTCACGGCGCCACAAAAAGACGGCCAGCATAATTCAATAGCTGCTGTTTATTGCGGACATGCGATTGCAAACGACCACTTTAAAGAAGGGCGCTCATTTGATATTTTTGATGCAAAAAAGACACTTTTTGAACTGCTGGAAGATGTCTACAAGGTCAACTTGAAAAGCACAAAGATTGACAAATGCGACAAGAAATACGTGCACCCAACGCGCAGTTTTGATGTTAAACTAAAAGGTAAAGATGGAGAAAAAACCATTGCAACTTTTGGTGAAATCTCGCCAGTTGTGTTGAAGGAGTTTGAGATTAAAAATCCAGTTTGCTTTTTTGAGCTCTTCACAGATATTCTGCCGGAGGCCAAACAAAAGCACGAGCAGTTCATTGAAAATCCAATTCAGCCAATCGTTAGGGACATTGCGTTTGTGGTGGATGAAAACATCACCGCCAACCAGCTGGTGAGTGCCTTCAAGGATAACATGCTGACGGACATCAAGATTGTTGACATATACCAAATGCCGCTTGTGGGACAGAAATCAGTGGCTTTGCGCTACATCTTTGAACCAAAGGAGAATATCACAACGGAGCAAGTCAATGCCATAATGGATAAAATTATCAAAGCGGTTGAAACAAAGACAGGAGGAAAAGTGAGGGATGGGAGGTGAAGTTACATTTCTTCAATTTCAAAGCCATCGTAACTGTTTTCTACGCTGTTGTCAGATTCGCTATTGTTAATAGGCACAGGTGCTTCGCCACGAGGTTCATATGGTTGCTCACTCTCATTTGCTTGCTTGTTAGCTGTCTCACTTGCTTTTGCTTTCTTTTCTTCTTCAATAGTTTTGACCTGCTTGTCAATAGCTTCTCTTAATGCTTGTAAGAAGTGTTTTGGCTCTTCTGTTGATTTTGAGTTTTTTTCATTCTTCATGTTAAACAACTTTTAAACCAATCAAACAATACCAAAAATTTATAAAAACGCAATTGTTTTTAAAAAAAAGCATTTTACCAATTATGCCATGACACCACAGGAGCGCGAGAGAATACTGAAAATCATGCCAGAATTGAAGGCCTACCGCACAATCAACGAGATTGCGGATGTTGCCAAGAAGTTCCTTGATAATCGTGAAATAGTTGACAAAGAGCTTGTCTATGGCGAGGGCGCGGCAGAAAAGGTGGCATATATCAAACAGGCCATGGAGAAAGTGGACTACAAGGACTTTCAGAATTCATTCAAAGCAATCCTCACGGCAGATGGCAAAAAGCTGAAAGAATATTATCCTGTTCTCCGCACAATGATTATCGGCACACAGCATGGAATTGGTATCCACAAAATGATTGAACTCATCGGAGAAGATTGGGTGAGAGGAGTTGTGAGGGGTTTTTAAGAGAACATATTATACGGGCCATATTGAAACGGATAAGCCATATAATGGTTTGCTTCTTTAGATGATATGGAGTTTTGTCTGTGTTCCCATTGCGCTTTTATATATGCTTTTTTTGCTTGTGCTTCTTGTTCTTTCCGTCGTTTGGTGAGTTCTTGGTTATGCCTATGTATTATTTCCTTTGTAACATTGCTCATTATGTCTTTTACTTCTGTATCATTATGATATTTGTTCGCTTTTGTTGAAGACTGACGTCCGAGAAATTTATTTTTTGCAATTTTTCCTTGTAAACCAGTGTACTTTTCGAATATTTTACTATCTACTCTATACTCTTTTGGTCCATTAGGTTTGAGACAAAGGGCATTCGGCACACATTCTCGATATTGAGTGAGAGGAAAATAAATTTTGCAATATGGAGATTCAATTATTTTCGGATCGAAATTCCTAATGCCTTCATACCAGTATTGTCTGATTAAGTCTGTGTTTTTTTCTTTATCCTTATTCACCGAAAAATTTGGAATTGCGGATAGATCTGTTGAAATATGTGCGGCACAAGATATAGTGTTTCTAAATGGATTACTATTTGGGTTTATTGATGATACATAATTCATTCCAATTTCTGGTTTTAACTGTGAACAATATACTTTCTGTGCGTTGTTTCCAAATGTTGTTGACAAGATGTTATATAAATTATTACTATAAAAACCATTATTATGAGTATCGCTGTCATGTTTTTTGTTGCGCTCATTAAAATTATATGTTCCATAACAGGCACGATTACTAAAATATAGTTTGTTATTTTTATTCTTGTTTAGGAAATTTTCGTTGATTATTTTTGCAACCTGTTGAAATCTTTGTGAAAAGTAATATTTATTGTTCGGCTGTAAGATGCTTCCAAAGGTTCTATTATTACCCTCTTGACCATGTTCTAGAAGAACAAACTTTATTTCTTTTAAATTTGCAAATTTAGGATTGTTGTTACTTAACTGCTTCCGCAAATCATCTAATTGGTCTTGCCATTCTTTTTCATTGGTTTCAAAATTAAGATATTTACCAAACAAAAAATCTGTTCCTACCAATTGGTCTAAATCTTTCTTTTGTTTCTTTGCGGTTTGTAGATATTTGTCGTGAAATTCACTATTGCCAACAACAATGCAGGCAACGTGTTTGTTAATATACCAATCGTCGCTGACAATGTTGTTTGTCGGGCATATGTTTTTATTGTTGTTTTGTGTATACATAAATTCTAAACCTATCAGAATTTATCAAATAATTTTTTTTTGACAAGCAAAAAAAAAAGATTATAATGTGTTCGTAGAATATATGTCAGAAGAAGTCAGACAAAGCACAGGAAGTCAAAGTGTTAATGCAGATAAAACAAACAATTTGGTTGGCAACTTTGTTCGCAAACCAATTCAGATGAACACAGCATCAATATATGGCCACTATCAGCTAAAAGAAACTTGCAATGATTTTAGTAAAGCTTCACAGGATGAAACAAAATCAAAAAGCGATTTGGGATTGGATATTTAATCTATCTTGACAACAATAAAAAAATATTTTACACTGTTTAAGTAAAAATATGTCAGAGCAAAATGCAAACGAACAAACATCAAATTTGATTGAACAATTGGCAAACAAGCGGGTTCAAATAGACACACGCGATGTCTTCAAAAATTTTGAGGAAAAACAAAAGAGTGTCAATAACAGCATGAACGGGCTTGGCATGGAAGATACACAAAAATTGGATAAAGGCATGGATATTTAATCAATCTTGACAATAAAAACCAAGCAAATAAGTCTCCGATGAGGGATCATAGTTCAGTTGGCTAGAACGCTTCCATGGCATGGAAGAGGTCTTGGGT
>CAMNMI010000064.1 GCA_946544555.1 uncultured Rickettsiales bacterium | reverse complement strand
GCGGCCGCTGCCGACCGCCTCCGCCCTTGACAAGTCAAGGCCTGCGGCCGCGCAGGAAATACTTATTTTTTTTAAAATCTCTCGGCGTAGAAACCTACGTGTTCGCGCCTTTGTCATTTGACATTTACAATCACCATCTTACTACCACTCTGTGCCAGACAAAAAAGAAACAAAAAACACTGTCAAAACCAAAGAAATCAAATCAATTTTGATTGTAAATCGTGGGGAGATTGCATGCAGAATAATTCGCACGGCCAAGCGGCTCGGTATAAAAAGTGTGGCGATATACAGCGACATTGACAAAAATGCATTATTTGTTGAGCGCGCAGATGTTGCGTATCCGCTGGACGGAATTGAGGCAAAGGACACATATCTGAATACAGAAAAAATCATTGATGTTGCGAAGCGCGCTGGTGTGGATGCTGTTCATCCCGGCTATGGATTTTTGTCAGAGAATGCAGAGTTTGTGCGGCGATTGGAGCAAGAAGGCATTGGTTTTATTGGTCCTTCGGCATATTCCATGGACGCAATGGGAGATAAACTCAAAGCCAAGCAGATGGCGGAAAAAGCAGGCGTGCCAATGGTTCCGGGAAGCAAGGAGCTTATCAAAGATGCAAAACATGCAAAAGCAGAGGCCAAAAAGATTGGTTATCCAGTGCTACTAAAAGCAGTGGCTGGCGGTGGAGGAAAAGGAATTCGTATTGTTCGCAAGGAGGAAGAGATGGAAGAACTGCTTGCCGATTGTAGATACGAGGCCAAAACAATCTACAAAAATGACCAAATGCTGTTGGAAAAATACATTGAAAACCCGCGCCACATTGAAATACAAATTGCAGCAGATAAACACGGCAATGTTGTTTGTCTGGGCGAGCGCGAATGCTCCATCCAGCGATGCAACCAGAAGGTGATTGAAGAATGTCCGAGCACACTGGTGAATGACGACATGCGCCAAAAGATGTATGCTTCGGCCATAGCGCTCGCGAAGGAGTGCAAATATTTCTCTGTCGGGACATTTGAGTTCATAGCCGACAATGACAGAAACTTCTACTTCTTGGAGATGAATACCCGTTTGCAGGTGGAGCATCCAGTCACAGAGTGTGTAATTCGTGCAAAAGGCCAACCGCTTGATCTTGTTGAGGTGATGATTGACATTGAATGCGGAAAAAAACTGCCATTCACGCAGAAGGACATAACTCTTGTCGGGAACGCCATTGAGTGCCGCATTTGCGCAGAGCAACCAGCCAAGAATTACCTGCCATCCACTGGGCGCATTGTGCATTATATCATCCCAGAGAGAAGCGCAAATGTCAGGGTGGAAACCGGTGTGCAGTTAGGTGATGAAATAACTCCATATTACGACAGCATGTTTGCAAAGTTGATAACATATGGTTCTACAAGAAACGAGGCAATTGAGACCATGAAGCGCGCGCTGGGACAATACGAAATTGGTGGCATAGAGACAAACATTTTACTACTGGAAAGCATAATACGACAAAACTGCTTTGCGGAAGGCAAATTAACAACTGGCTTCATCAAGCGGCATTATCCGCACGGTTTTAACTCCTTGCCACTGAACGAGGCCTCAAAAAAAGCATTCATTATTGCATCAGTTGTGTGTTTTTTGAGGGAAGAAATGCACTGCTATGACATCAACCAAACACGACGCCTGCCACGTGATACACAAATTTCCGATCTATGCATCAAGATTGACAACGATAATTATTTGGTGGAAGTCAAAGAGTTTGCGGATAACTTTATTTCTGTGAAGTATAATGACATCATCATGACGGCCAAATATAATGCAGATTTCACTATGCGAACACTCTACGGAGTGCTGGACGGCAAGCATGAGTTTGCAGTGCGTATAAAAAAAGGCACACAAGGCGCCCTCTTGATGGAGTGCTCCGGATTGACCGCGCAGGTAAAAGCGCTCACCACCGAACAGATGGAGTTGTATTCCTACATGCCAGAGTGCAAATGCAACCACGATGACGATGTGGTAAAGGCGCCAATTACAGGAAAAATCACCAAAATGAAAGTCAAATCAGGCGACAAAGTTGAGGTAGGTCAGCATCTGTTTTCTATTGAAGCCATGAAGATGGAAAATGTGGTTGTAGCAGAGAAAAGTGGGATAATAGAAGCGATGGCATGTAAGTTGAACGAACAAGTAATTGCTGGAACAACGATTTTGAAATTTGTAAAAGAGTGAATGTGTTTTAATACTCTCTCTTCCTCCTTTCCTTTCTTATCAACTCCACTCTTTGCAGAAGGAACTCCATTGGCTTGGCACCCTTGATTTTATTACAAGAACCACACAGCAGCTGATAATTCTCCATATAATCCCCACCTCCATGCGACTTTGGAACAATATGGTCTATTTCCAGCAAATCAATATCCAGAACTCTCCCGCAGCCATTGCACTTGTGCTCTTGCTGTTGATATAAAACCTCCTTGATGGCCTTTTTTGTCTTTGGTTCGTTCAAATTTTGCTCCTCAACATCAGTCCTACGTGGCAGCGGAGAATAGTTCTTTGACTTTTTATCTATGCAGTTCAAAATGTCAAAATCCTCTCCCTGCTCCTTAATTTTCATGTCAAGGTCTTTTACATTTTGGTCTTTAAAATATCCATCCTGCTCTAATCTGTGTGTCAGCAAGTCCATCGCAAGGTCGCAGATGTCAATTCCAATCCATTTTCTCTTCAACCTTTGAGCTACTACACAAGTGGTTGCGCATCCGCAAAATGGGTCAAGCACAACTCCATTTTCTGGGCAAGATGCTTCAATTATTCTTTCAAGTAATGCAAGGGGTTTTTGGGTTTCTTGTCCTGTATGTTCTTTTGATGTCCGCATTACTATCGGTATAGGCCAAACATCTGGTGCCATTTTTCCATTTTCTTTCATATATGTTATCGTTATTCGTCCGTCTCTCAGTTTATTCTCTTTAAATCTTCTGCCGTTTTCATCCACTCTATTAAACCTTTTAATTGTGCTTTCTTTAAATGGAACAAAACATTGATTAAAATAAAAATTATCTTTTGATTTTGAATAAAAATATAAGTTATCGTGTTTTCTTTGCCATCTGCCCTTTGCATCAGTTCCGCCAGTATAGCTCCAAATAATTTCGTTTCTAAAACATTTCTTCCCAAAAATTCCATCTAACATTAACTTGACAAAATGTCCTGCGGTTGGGTCGCAGTGATAATATATTGAACCAGTTGGTTTTAATATTCGTTTTAGTTGAATAACCCTTTGAGCCATATAAACAATATATGACTTCATGTGAATATCACTTATTCTGTCAATGATTTCAATATAATCTGCCAGCTCTGGGAAGTCATTTGCGATGATGTCAAGCTTGTATTCATCAATGTCTTTCCAATTCCATATATCACTAAAAACGGTAGTATTTCTTTCAAGTGTGCTGCCGTAAATTCTGTTTGAGTTGAATGGCGGATCAAGATAAACCAAATCAACGCTCTCACTGTTTAGGCCATTCAAAACGTCAAGGTTGTCCGCGATGTAAAGTTTGTTTTTCCAGTTTTCACCTTTCTCTTTGGATAGCTCTGGCATAGACACAACAACGTGGGCACGGTGGGATTCGAACCCACGACCAATTGATTAAAAGTCAACTGCTCTACCAGCTGAGCTACATGCCCGACAGGATTAGCTGGAAAAGATAAAATTTAATTTGCAAGGGGGAATTTAAGAAAACTTCTTGATTATGAAAATATTTTGTTTTTTTCCTGAAAAAAAGTAATAATATGCTTTTTTTTTATAAAAATTTATCATGTGAATAATTTTGAAAAAAAACTTGAAATATTTTATTTTTAATAATGCATATTTTTTTCTATTAGAATATTTTTTGAAATGTTCTAAAAAAACTCTTGACTTTAAAATATTTCTATATGTAGTATTACTGTATATAGTAATACTATATATAGTAATTCTACATGTAGTATTACTATACATAGTAATTTAATGATTATTTTATGAAAGACATTTTTGATGCATTATGCAGTGTAAAATCTCGCAAAGACGCAGAGCAATTTTT
This sequence comes from uncultured Rickettsiales bacterium, assembly GCA_946544555.1. Taxonomy (GTDB): domain Bacteria; phylum Pseudomonadota; class Alphaproteobacteria; order Rickettsiales; family Deianiraeaceae; genus UBA4311. The sequence goes on along the minus strand of CAMNMI010000064.1, from coordinate 1,015 downwards.
GGAGGAGATATTGACTGGTTCGGAGTATGACGCAGTAAAAAAGAGATTTAACATTCTCTCGTTGCTGGCAGATGGTGAGGTCCAGACCAAAATAGGAGAGCGTTTGTCGGCCAGTTTGTGCAACGTGACAAGAGGTTCAAAGATATTAAAAGATGAGAATTCATTCTCGCGGCGTTTTTTTGAAAGTCAACAAAATCCAGTTTTAATGCCTGATGAAAAAGGTTTTTTTGGTGAATTTGGCGGCCGTTTTGTGGACGAAAAACTGGATGCAGAATTGCAGTTGATAACGGACAAATTTTTGGAGTTGATAAACAATCAGGCCTTCAACGATGAGTATAATGACCTGCTGAAAAACTATGTTGGTCGCCCAAGTCCAGTGTATTTTGCGCGAAATTTGTCAAAGAAATATGGCTGCAAGATTTTCCTCAAACGCGAGGATTTGAACCACACAGGCGCACACAAAATCAACCACTGCCTCGGTGAGTGTTTGCTGGCGAAATATCTTGGTAAGAAGAAGGTAATTGCAGAGACAGGAGCAGGTCAACATGGCTTGGCGATGGCCACCGCAGCGGCTTTATTCGGGCTTGAATGCGACATTTACATGGGCGAGGTTGATGTCAAAAAAGAGTCGCCAAACGTGCATAAAATGAAGTTGCTTGGCACAAATGTTGTCTGTGTGAAGGACGGCCAGCGGACACTAAAAGATGCGGTTGACGCAGCATTTCAAGCGTATGCGAAAGAGTATGAAACCGCAATGTATGCAATTGGTTCGGTGGTCGGGCCACATCCATTCCCAATGATTGTTGGCTATTTCCAGTCAGTTGTCGGGCGCGAGGCCAAATATCAGATGCTTGACTTGAATGGCGCGTTGCCAAATTATGTCGTGGCGTGTGTCGGCGGAGGTAGCAACGCCATAGGGATTTTCAGTGGCTTTTTGAACGACATTGACAAAGTGCAAATTATCGGTGTTGAGCCACTTGGAAGAGGCGCTGGCGCAGGTGAAAATGCCGCGAGC
>CAMNMI010000063.1 GCA_946544555.1 uncultured Rickettsiales bacterium | reverse complement strand
TTGACTTTTATTTCTCTCCTCCAACACTGCGTTTGCTGGTATGGGTCAACTAATTGATTTTGGTGGTGGAAAAGTGCAAAAAAAGGCCAAACCAGAGCCAAAATTAGATGACGTGATCGGTCTCCTGCCAAAGTTGCGCTTCCTGAAAGATGAAGTAATTGTCGTCCACATTGACCAGAAAATCATCAAAAATGATGGATTGTTGAAAAAAGTCATCAAGGACGTAATTACAATTCGTTGTATGGGCGCAGTGACGATTGTTGTGCCAGACAGTGATGCAAAAGTGTCCGACTATTTCGCAGAAAATGGCTATACCGACCCACTTGCAAACGCTAATTTTGCCTCCACAACGGGCATCACAGATGTCGTGGATGTGCTTATCAAGCATGACAGCGCAAAGAAAATTGGCAAAATCATCAACAATTACAACACGATTGGGCTCGTGATTAGTGGGCTTGACTTGAATATTGTCTTTCCTGACGAGATTGTCAACAAGAACGTTGAAACCATGTCGTTCACGATGCGCCAGATGTATAACAGCTCAGTTCAGAAGAAGGCAAACTACTCCATTGACACACTGAATGAGATTGTCAAAACCGACATTGTGCCAGTCATTGTGCCAACTTTTAGAGACCAACAAGGCAATGAATACATGTTGGAAAGCAATCTGTTTGCAATGTATTTGGCGAAGTATTTGAATGCACTGAAATATGTGTCGGTTTATTCTGATAACCAGCAGGTGCCGACAAGCTGTATTTACGGCGCCGAGCGCTTTACGAAGATTGTCCGCGATGGGAATTTTGACAGCAAGACCTTGAAAGTTCTAAATGCTGCGATTGAGGCGGTGAAAAATGGCGTCCAGGGCTCTCACGTAGTGGCCGCAGAGGGTTCATCTATCATTGAGGAATTCTGCAACGGGAATACATCTGGACTGTATCTCTACGATGACAGTTTGAACCATTTGTGATTATTTGGTCTCCTCCTCAAACGTAAAATGCTTAATCTCATGTCTTGATTTCAGCATTGTCAGCTGGTCTGTTGGAAAGTTGTTAATCAGCGAGATGTCCCCGAAAAAGAACAGGTGGGCATTGATGTTTTTGGCAAATTCAGCATCCACGCTTGCATCACCAAAAAACCACAATTTGCTTGGATGATGCCATTTGTCCTTGAATTCAATGTTCTTCTCAACAATGTCAAACATTGCTTTGTCTGGCTTAGCAGCACCCGTATCATCTGGCCCCGCAATGAGTTCAAAATACTTTGCAAAGCCAAAGCGCTCTGCCTCTTCACGCACAATCGTGCCGGGTTTATTACTCAAAACGCACTGCTTGATGCCCTCATTGTGGAAAAACCTGATTGTCTCCTTCGCGCCTTCCAGCGGCTGCAACATGTTCTGCGAATACTGATTGTAAATCAACTGATATTCATCCTGTATTTGTCTGGCCTGATCCTTGCCAAATGTCGCCACAAACACCTGCTCAAAACTATATCCATTTATTTTGTAGACATCGTCCACAACCAGCTCGGGAATGCCATATTTTTTATACAGCAAATTCATTGAAATAAGTGTCACGGGAAGAGTATTTACGAGCGTATTGTCCCAATCGTAACAAATGACCTTTGGTTTTTTGAATTCCATAAAACTAAAAACAAGTTATGATATTTTAGATATTTTTTTTGGATTGTCAAATTGAAAAAGAAGATTTTATAAATTTTACAAATTAGCTTTTATTTGTGTTGATATAATAATAATAACTGCATTAAAAAACCACATCTTGACAAATAAATTCAGCCACATAACATTTCCGTGCCGAAAGGATATAGTAATAAATTTGACACGCGAAGATGTTTGGACTCGGGGGCGGTACCCGACACCTCCACCAATGGGGGTGATTAAGCTTCGACAGGCAATGGAGTGTGGCATTTTACTTGGTTTGACCGACCATAATAAGTCAAATTGTAAATGGCAATAAGCCTAAAGACAATGTAATTGATGGCACATCGTTCTTCAAACGTAGAAACGTTGAGAGCGCTGAAATGGCTGCTTAATTAGTATCCTTCGGGACAGACGATTAAGGATTACATGGTCAGCGATGACCTAAAATATCCCGGGGCGCTCACTGCCTATCAACAGAAGTGTGAGATTTTTTGTTTTTAATTGACAAAATAATAACTTTTAATATAATTTATTGTCTTTATAACAAATTTTATGAGTAATATTAATAACAAAAAGCCTGTGACTTTAAATGGTATAGAATTTATTAAATATAAAAAATTACATGATATAATTAGAGAGTTCAAAGTTGCGTTGGAAAATAGAGGTGCGATTAATGTTGATATTGATAGTTCTTTGAATACACAATTGCCTAATACTATAAAAGGTAAGTTAATTTTTGATGGACAATTTATAGAGTTTGACTTTATGCCACATCGCGATGGGATTGCTTGTTTTAATTTGTTTGTTAATAAAAAGATTGTGTATGAAGGAAAGGATATGAAATGGGGAATGCACATTATTGATTTAATTTTGCAGAAAAGAAAAAATCAAAACATGGGAGAATTGGTTGATCTATCAGACAATAAAAAAGAAAAATATCCTAAAAAATAATTACAAATTGAAATCTCTCCAGCGAGATCTTGACCTTGCGTTTCGTTATCCTTAGCACTTCGTATTAAAAGCCAATCAGCTTCGCGCAGTTGCAACAAATTTCTATTGCAAAATATTTTTTTTATTTCACAAGCAGGCATGCGGCTTTCAAAATATTACCTTCCGACCACAAAATATGTGTCAAAGGATGTGGTTTTAGCGAGCCACAAATTGATGTTGCGTGCAGGAATGATAAAGCAATGCTCGGCTGGGTTATACACACTTTTGCCGCTTGGATACAAGGTTTTGCAGAAGGTTGAACGTATAATTCAAGAGGAAATTGACAAAATTGGCGCAATGCGATGCGGTTTCCCGATTATTCAAGATGCAAATTTGTGGAAAGAAAGCGGCAGATTTAATAGCTACGGCGATGAAATGTTGCGCATCAAAGACAGAGCAGGGCACGATTTAGTGTATTCTCCGACTAATGAGGAGGCAGTCGTGGATGTTTTCCGCGGGCAGATTTCGTCCTACAAGCAGCTGCCAATCTCGCTGTATCAAATAAATTGGAAGTTCAGAGATGAGATCAGGCCACGATTTGGGCTCATGCGTGCGCGGGAATTCTTGATGTTTGACAACTATTCATTCGCCAAAGACATGGTCGAGGCAGAGGAAATTTTCAACAAAAATGGCGAAGCATATTTACATATTTTCCACCGTCTTGGATTGAAAGCAATACCTATGCAGGCCGACAATGGAGCCATTGGTGGGACATTCAGTTGCGAGTTTCAAATTCTTGCTGATAGCGGCGAAAGCAAGGTTTATTACGAGAAAAACTGCTATAATGAGTTCTGTGAATTGTGTAAGAAATCTGACTTGACATGGGGCGAGCTAAAACGCATTGCTGGCGGCAAAACATGGGCTTGGACGGAGGAGAAATACAGCGAGGAGGAAGTTAAAAAAGCGGGTTTTGATGTGGCTGACATCATTGAAACGCGAGGCATTGAAGTAGGGCACATATTTATATTTGGAGACAAATACACAAAGGCCATGAACGTGCTTGTCAAGGGTGCAGACGGCAAGAATTTTTATCCGCAAATGGGTTCGTATGGTATTGGTGTGACGCGAGTAGTGCAGGGTGCCATTGAGGCAAATCACGATGACAAAGGCATAATTTGGTCGCCAGCGATGTCGCCATTTGATGTGATGTTGATAAATCTTGATCCTAAAAATGAGGACATCACGGCGCAGTGCGAGCGGAAATATCAGGAGCTGGTAGAGCAGGGCGTTGATGTGTTGTATGACGACACTGACAAGTCAATAGGCGAGAAATTTGCGGTGGCGGATTTGCTTGGTATTGCGCGGCAAATCAGGATTGGAAAAAAAGGTATTCAAGAGGTTGAAAGGAAGTGATATGATTGGTTTTTTTAGTAATTTTATTAACAAAATTAAGATTTTGTTCCACTGTTTATGCGGGTGCGCGGTGTTCTCGCTGGTGTGTTTTTTGTATTTCAGAATATTTATTGATTTTGCGCAAAAAACCAAAAAAGTTGACATGGATGAAGTCAAAATGGTGCAAGTCATCAACCTTGAAAAGTCAAAGGAGAGGAGGGAGAATTACGAGAAAATGCTGGATTTAAAGTTCGGCGGAAAGCTTTTCACAGCAAATTCAAAAGACATTGCGATGAAGGCAACTCATGGGCGTTTTGACCTGATTTTTGAGGAGCTGGACGATAAAAATAATGTTGTGAAAACATTTGATGCAAGTGAAATTGACGAAGGAAAAATTGAGCTGAAAAAAATGGTGAGATATAAAATTTATGACAAAAATTATCCAGAGACATATTTTTATTATCAGTTTAATCCGAGTGAAATTATCTACAAAAAAACACATATGAGTTTAGGTGAATTTGGCTGTGTTTCTTCACACTTGCGTGCTATTTACAACCTTGCAAACAGTAGCGATGATGTGAAATATGGTGTCATTTTTGAAGATGACTTTTTACTTGTTGATAATTTTAATAAACAGTTGAAAAAGTTTATGAAAAAAGTGCCAGAAGATTTTGGAATTTTGAAGATTGATGGTGTACATAATGGCCGTAGCGGCAGGTGGAACTCTTGGTTAAGATCACGGCTTAGATATGGGCGCAATACATATTGGTATAACGCTAATGTTGAGGGCAGAAAAGTTGCAATGGCGTCAGCATATATTATGACAAAAGATTATGCAAAAAAAATTGTCAATTTTGTGCAAACAGTTGGCTTGAATGGAAAAGACGGTACAACCGACGTGTTCCTGTTTATGGTTTTACCTCGCAAATATGACTTTGATAAAATCTACATCGCAAAACAGATTTTGGTTACTACCGCTTTTACGCAGAATAGGGGGAGCAATATCAAGGCAATTGAAAAAAAGAAGATGTAAAACCACTTGCAAATAAACTATTTATGTATATTGGCGGTTGCTGTTATGTCAAAATTTTCTGACTTTTTCTCAAATATTTACAGCATCGAGGACAGAATTTACAAGAGAAAAAAAAACAAAAAAGCAGTCAATTTGAGCGGATTGTCGGTTGTGAACAAGCACAAAGGCATTCGCAAGATGATAGTTGTTGGCGCGACAAATTTAAAGTGTGCTATAAGAAAC
>CAMNMI010000062.1 GCA_946544555.1 uncultured Rickettsiales bacterium | reverse complement strand
CTATGAGAAAGCTTTTCATCAGTTTTATGATACGTATCGTGTTGTTCCCGGAAATGTTGACTATAAAACTTGTCGCAAATACGCGGAGTTTGTAAAAGCTGATGCGGTATCGACAAATGGTAGTGTTACTGGAAAATTGTGCGATCAATCGGCACCAGTCAATGGGCCTGGCAGCGCAAAATTGTTAAGTCCTGTTTTTCCACAATCAAAATGGATGAGCACATGCTGGTTGCGACATGCTGGTTTGATTGAAGCTTATTCATATTGTCGCAACTGGAAAGATCCAGCAACTGGTCAAACTGCTTGGTTGTCAGAAGGTCAGGTTTATGCACAGGCAAGTATCAATGGCAGACACTATTTTGTGCAAACTTCATTTGATAGCGATGTTCAGCTCGGTTTTCATGGATATGGCGAAGTAAGATACGATGCTTCGCATATTTACGATTATAAATACAATTTCCAGGTCTTCAATTTCAATCCATCTGATACATATGAAGTTGCCGACCAAAATTTCAAAAATGCTGTTGACAGACACAATGCAATGTTCATTGTGAATGCAAATTTGGGTTGTCCTTGCAGAACTTATAGCGTGAATTGCGCTTGTAATAAATCAGTCGGAGCAATTTCAGCAAAAATGACAAGTGAGTTGGATGCAAAAATTGATGACGGCCGTCCAGGAACAGGCAGATTGTTGGCATATAAAAATGACTACGTTCACCAAAACTCAAAGCCGTCAAATGCCGAAATTGAAAAGGTGTGCTACAACAAACCAATCAACCAAGTTTCATCAGCAATATATGAAAGTAGCTCAAATATGCGCTACGGCTGCAATATCATCAAAGTAATGGAAGATGTGAAATGATGATATATTAGTTTTGTTAGATAGTTTCTAACAAAATAGCTTATTAAACAGGTCGGTCTTGCCTGAAAGGGTGAGGCCGATTTTTGCTTGACAATAAATTTCAACGACACGCACATCAGGCGATGCAATCTGTCCTATTGTTTATAGAAACACTGCTATTTGTGCTGTTGGGATATGCAATGATAACAACCAGCACAGCAATTTGTGTCATCATTTCCAACATAATCAGCGCTGTGTTTGTGTTTATCTACTGCGTCCTCCAAGCCCCTGATATAGCCATCACAGAGGCCGTAATTGGCACAGCAACAAGCACAATTTTGTTCGCGCTGACGCTATTATATCTGAAAAAGTTGCCAACCAACCGCACACAAAACACACAGTATGTCTTGGATTTGCGTCTTCGTCTGTTCGTATTTATCCTCTGCGCAATATTGTTCTCCCTTATTATCCATGCAGTTCAAAACATGCCAATCACCAGATTGTTTCCGCGCATTGCTGATATGTATGTTGAAAATACCATAAAGGACTTTGGCTTTGATAGTATCGTAACCGCTGTTGTTGCTGGCTACCGTGCATTTGACACAATGTTTGAGAATGTTGTCATCTTCACTGCATGTTATGGATTTTATACACTTTTGTCGTCAGTTAAGCTAAACAACATGGATGACAAGGCGCTTGTAGATGATGAAATTTATAATTACGATATAGCTAAAAAAGATTGATGTTGCGCCGCCCGCGGCCACGCCCTCGCGGTTTGTATTTTGCTCCGCACTGGAGCAACAAAAAACTCAATATCTCTCAATCACACTCATCTGTTCAAGTGTGTTTGCAATGATTTCAGACGCATTGTCAATCTGTTCTGCGCTAACAATCAGTGGTGGCAAAAGCAGAATATCATGGTCTTCGACATTCACTGCAAGGCCGTTATAAAGTAAAATTTCAGCAAGTTTATTGACATCAGTATTTTCATGAATTTTCATTCCAACAAGCAAACCGCGGCCTTCTGTTTTTACTATAATTTTTGGATAACGCTGCTGTATTTTTCTAACACTTTCAAGCAATCTTGTGCCGTTTGTTTTGATTGTGTTTGACAAATTCTCGTCAGTCAATCTATCAACAAAATTGTTTGCCAGAGCAAATAACATTGTATTGCAATAGAGTGCATTATTCTCAAACTTGTCTGCATATTTCGCAAATTCGTTTCCACAAATACATGCAGTCAAAGGAAAACCACCAGCTATTCCAGGGCCTAAAAGCACAACATCTGGCAGAATGTCATACTCCTGAAATGCAAAGAAATTTCCTGTCCGCGCGCCTCCGCAGTGGGTTTCGTCTAACATCAGACCGATTTTGTGGTAGGTGCAAAGCTCGCGCAAATTGTTCAAAAACATGTAGTCGCACGGCACAACATCATGCCTGTCTTGCACCGTTTCCAAGATGACCGCGCCTGTTTTGTCGGTAATTTTCTTCTCAATATCGCGCACATCGTTCATCTTGGCTGTTTTGATGCCAGACAAATGCAGTGTGTTTTGTCTGCAAACATCAGCGAAATATGAGTTCTCCACACAAATTATTTCACTGTATTCCCTGCCACTCATCTGTGTGTATCTGTGGCGGGCGATTTTGATAGCACACTCATTTGCCTCGTTGATTGAATTGAAAAACAAGCACTTGCCATCAGGTTGGTTGTCGTTATCTAAAAAGCCACCGAGTTCAAGAAGTTTATTTGATAAGGCCATTTTTTCAGCACTGTGGAAACTTTCTGATTGTGAGAAAAAGCCATGGTGTATGCATTGAAAAAACGCCTTTTCCGCAGTTGTATCACCATATCCAAAAACGTTTCCAAGATTTGCACCGGTAAAATCCATTAAACCTCGCCCATCTGTATCATATAAATAGACATCATGCGCATGTGCTAGAATGAAATCAAAACAGCTATCTATTTTATCCATATTACTGCATCTGGCTAAAATGGGATGTCATCGTCAACCATTTCACTTTCGCCACTGTTTTGGCTGCTTTGCACCATATTATCGCCACCAACATTCTCATCATTGTGCTGTGGACGGGGGTCAAGCAACTTGATTGTGTGGTCGTATCCCTGCAAAACAACCTCAACAATGTTGCGCTCAATGCCATCTGTCTGGCTGGTGTATTTCCTGCTCTTAATTGTACCTTCAATGTAGAGTTTTGAGCCCTTGTGAACCGCCTTCTCAACTAATTTTACAATATTTTCATTGTAGACACAAATTCTGTGCCACTCCGTTCTGCTTTGTCTTTGTCCGTTTTTGTCAGTCCAGTAATCACTTGTTGCAAGCGAGAAATTCGCTACGCGTCCGCCATTTGGCATTGTTCTAATATCAGGATCTCCTCCAACGTTTCCAATCAAAATTACCTTGTTTAGCATAAAATTTTATGTGAAAACAACTTTTTGATTATAAATGTCAAGGGGAAGAGAATAGTACTAAAAACTGTCTTCACGTGGGCAAGAAGGGACTCGAACCCTTGACCAATTGATTAAGAGTCAACTGCTCTACCAACTGAGCTACTTGCCCTACATTATTGGATAATATTTAGATTTTTTTAAATGCAAGATTTAAATAATAATTTAGAAGAATAACAAAATGATATTATACACACAAATTGGTATTTTGCTTTATTTATTAGTCCCAACTAACCTGATTAAAATCAATCCCCTGTTTTTTCATCTCCCACAGAGGAGAAATTGACCGCAAATGGTTGACTGCCTTGATGAGGTCGCGTGTGAGTGCATTAACCTCTTTCTGCTTGGTAAAGCGGCCAAAGCCAAAGCGCATGGCAGAGTGGGCGTAGTATTCATCTCGTCTCATTTTGGAGATAACATATGACGGTTGCAGGTTTGCTGAGTTGCACGCCGATCCTGTTGAAATACACATATTTTGAATGGCAAGCATCAAACTTTCACCTTCAATGTGGAGGAAGCTGATATTGATGCACCCCGGGATTTTGTGCTCGCGACTGCCATTGAGATACACATCTTCCAGCTTTAAAACCTTGTCAAGAAAGCTGTCGGCGAGACGCTGTATATGTTGTCTATCTTGTTCCATTTCTTGGAGAATAATTTCACTTGCAAGTCCAAAACCAACACACAGAGGAGTTGACAACGTGCCACTTCTTATGCCTCTTTCTTGGCCGCCGCCGTGGATTATCGGAACAAGCCGCACCTTTGGTTTTTGTCGGACATATAATGCACCAATGCCCTTGGGGCCGTATATCTTGTGACTGGAAATTGACATCAAATCAATATGCATGCGCTCAACATCCAGTGGGATTTTCCCAAATGCCTGCGCGCAATCTGTGTGGAACAAAATGCCGTGCTCATGTGCGATTTTCCCTATTTCTTCCAGATTTTGTATGACGCCCGTCTCATTGTTGACGCCCATAATGGAAATCAGTATTGTGTCCTTTCTGATTGCATCTTTGAGCTTATTCAAGTCCAGCAGGCCATCTATCTCTGGGTCAAGATAGGTGATTTCAAACCCTTCTGTCTCCAAGATTTTACAGCTTTCCAGCACGCATTTGTGCTCCACAGACATTGTAATTATGTGTTTGCCTTTGTTTTGATAAAAGTGTGCTACGCCCTTGATTGCGAGGTTGTTGCTCTCTGTTGCGCCACTGGTGAAGATAATGTCATCCGCGCTCGCATTTATGACTTTTGCAATCTGCATGCGAGCATTTTCAACCTTTTCAATGGCCTTCCATCCCAGCGGATGACTTGTTGAATGCGGATTGCCGTAGTCCTCCTGCATGGATTTGTAGATTGCATCAATCACTCGTTTATCCATCGGTGTGGTTGATTGGTAATCAAAATAGTAGAGTGGAGCGCTTTTATTTGTCATTTTTCACAAACTGGTCGGTGATTTCTGGGTATTTCCACATCCACTTTTTTGTAATGTCAACTGGGTATTTTACATATTTGCAATAGACACCTTTTTTAAATCCGCCGCGATATTTCAGCTTTTTCATCCTTGCCTTCCAGATTTTGAACTTTCTTATCTTTGCTGCGCGAATGAGGGACTTCATAACCTCCACAACATCACCAAGCTCATCAATTACTTCCTCTGGATTGCCTGCATCCAATACTTCCTGTGCCTCCTCAACCAATTTCATTTTCAGGTGTTTAATCAGTTCATCTTTTGGAAGAAAGTAAAACTCACAATATCCACCATCTTTGACATGAGTTTTTGGGTTTTTGTCTCTGATGAGCTTTTCAAACTTCAAATATTTGTATTGTGTCATATGCGGTGGATAGACAATCCACTGTTGGTTTTTAATTTTCAAGTAATTTATGTTGCGCCAGGGGCGGAGCGCATTTGGCCGCCGAGCGGGTCGGAGCGGAGCGGAGACGGAAGA
>CAMNMI010000061.1 GCA_946544555.1 uncultured Rickettsiales bacterium | reverse complement strand
CTAAACTTTTAGCTTGTGCAACTAATTGTCCTAAACTTGGTTCATTTCTTTTTCCATTTTTTACTGTCGGTTGTATATGTTTTACCATCGCTACACATGCGATTATAATATTTTAAATTTTATTGACAATTACAAATTTATTTTATAAAAGCAAAATTGTTGTTTTATGATTTGGACAAATCTTGATGTTGAAAAATACGATTTGTTTTTAGTTGACCTCTGGGGTACAGTGCATGATGGCAGAAAGCTTTACGATGGTATAGTTGATACACTTACAGAAATCAAAAGTAAAGAAAAAAAAATTTATTTGTTTAGTAATTTTGATAAAAAAGCAGATTATGCCCAAAAAGTTATGAGTGATATGAATTTGCCAAGCGAGTTATATGACGGCATTATTACAAGCGGAGATGTGTTTGCATATGACTTACAACATGGTAAATTTGCCAACAAAAAGTTATTTAAAATAGTTGATAAATATGAAATAGAACAATTTGGCTGCGATGTTGTTTGTTCTGTTGATGAGGCTGATTTTGTTGTTATTGCTGGCAGTAATGATGCAATAAGCGAAAAACCTTTTTTATTGCTCGGGCAAGCAAAATTACAGAATAAACCAGCGCTTTGTTTAAACCCAGACATCTGCACGGTTAGAGGTAATTTGATTATCCCCGTGACTGGTTTTTTAGGAAAATACTATGAGCTTATCGGCGGTGAGGTAATTTACTACGGCAAACCATACAAACGTATTTATGAATATGCGCTTGAAGTATCTGGAATTACTGACAAAAGCAAAATCATTGCCATTGGAGACAACGTGAATACTGATATAAAGGGCGCAAAAGACTTTGGTATTGATGCATATTTGGCTGATACAGGAGTTAAAAGCCCAAAGTGATTACTTTACCTCCTTACTATCATTCAAATTCTGCCAAAGATCTTTGTAAATACCGTTATGTGATAGCAGTTCAGTATGTGTGCCATGATCCACAATTTTTCCTTCGTTCATGACATAAATCATGTCGCAGTTCACTATTGTTGACAGGCGATGTGCGATAATGATTGCTGTTTTGTCAGCCATGTCATTGAAGACGACATCTCTTATTGCATGTTCAGTTGAAGCATCAAGGGCGGAAGTGGCTTCGTCAAGAATTACAATTGGTGCATCCTTTACAATTGCGCGTGCAATAGCTATTCTCTGTCTTTGTCCCAGCGACAACAATGAGCCACTGCACCCTACTTTTGCGTCAATACCTTTGCGCTCTTGTTCCAGGAAATTGATTTGTGCCAGCTCAACAGCACGTTCCAATGTATCACTGTCAACCGTGTTGGCTGCTGTGCCGTACAATATATTATTACGAATTGTGTCATCAAACAGGAAGTTGTCCTGACCGATGTAAGCAATATTCTTACGCAAATACTTCGTACTAATATCCTTGATGTCAACTCCGTTGATGGAAATCTTCCCTTTACTATATTCATACAACTTCATCAGCAGGTTGACAAGCGTGGATTTTCCGCACCCAGATGACCCAACAAACGCAACCTTTGAATGTGGTTTTATCTCAATATTAATGTCATTTAGTGTTGCAAATGTTTGGTTTTGTTCTTCTTCCTCAAGGATTTTTGCAATTTTATACTTTGACCTCTTCTTTTCATTAATATTCTTTGCCACTATTGCGAACGTATCATCTTTATCTTCCGCTTCTTCCTCCTGTCTTTTGTCATCAGCACCAAACACATCCTGAATTGTTTTTGGCTCGTAGTAATAGTCAAAACACACATTTTCAAACTTTATTATTGCATCCTCCATTGATGGTTTTGACCCCTCTATTAGTTCCTCTGTGCAGACATTATCCATGAAATCATAAATACGGTCAAGTGAGTTCACGCATTCTTGGATTTTAGCATTTATTCCCGACAGCGACTTTGTTGGGCGCAGGAACATCAGCAAAGCCGTGAAGAATGAGAAAAACTTACCAACATCGCATGTGCCATTGATAATTCTATATCCACCAATGAAAATCACCAGTGCAACAGATGTTCCACTCACCATTTCCATAAGCGGTGAACCCATAACTGAACGCCGTATAAAACTCAAACTTATTCTTGTCCTTTTGAGAAGAAGGCGCCTCATGTTGCGCTCCTCAATGCGTTCAGCGTTGTATGATTTTATTGTCTTTAAACCGTTAAATACATCATTAAACTTGGCAGTGATAACTTGTGCATTTTTCATTCCGCTGTTGGAATCTTGTTTGAGCTTTTTTGACAACCTCGCTATTGGCATCAGGACAAATGGATAGAGGATAAACGCAACAACCGCAAGGAACCAGTCATTGTAGAATACCACACCAAGGAGGAACGCGCAAATCAGCACATCGCGTAATGTTGTCACAAATAGCTCGCTAATTGAGTTTCCTACTCTGTTTATGTCAGTTAAAAAAAGCGTCAACAGCTTCCCATTTGTCATTTTATGGATTTCCTTCATTGGCAATTTGATGATTTTTGCAAACATGCTGACACACAAATCAGTCGTCACGAGCGTGCAAACACTTTTCAATATTATGTTTTGGATGTATGTGCTGACTGTTTTGACAAGGTAGACAAATACTGTCAGTAGACATATTGGCAGGAGCAAATCTGTTTCTTTGTTTAAGAATACTTTATTGATTGTTGGACCTACAATGTATGCTACAACCGATGTGCAAACTGCAACAATAATCATTAACAGCCCGGCAATAACAAGACGTCCAAGATATTTCCTGACACTTTCTTTAAACAACCTTTTAAATGGTTTCAATGTTGCGATAAAACCTGGTTTTTGTTTTTTGTCATTTTTTTCAGACTTTTTTTTCATATTTCTGGCAGAATATGCATGTATTTTTTAAAATTCAAGGTTTTTTGTTGCGTGGTGCGAAGCGAAATACAAACCGCAAAGACATAGCCTCGGGCAGCACAAACTACTCACTCTCCACTGCCTCATAGACCATTTCAGAACCAAGAATGTGTGTTGCATAGCTGCGAGTGAACTCAAATGGTATCTTCTCAATCCACGCTACAACCTCCTCATTGCTATCCATATTCCTCAAATCGCCGTTGCGAATAATCCACTTGTCAACATTAAGCGGCCCAGCATTATAAGCTGATAAAGCCAAGATTTTATGCCCGCCATATCTATCCAACAAGCTGTCAATGTAGTATTTTCCAAAGCCGACATTATATTTTTCATCTATCAACAGACGGTTTAAATCCAATCTAACCCCCATTTCCTTTGCTAAAAAAGATGCCGTTGAAGGCATAATCTGCATCAGTCCGCGTTCGCCCTTGCCACCAATGACTTTCTTGAAATTTGTCTCCTTTTTGATAATTGCATTAACCAAATTGTCGCTGTTTCCTTCACTCTGCGGGAAGCTCAAATGCTTTGTCGCAACATCACGGCGCAGTGCATACATCCCTGCTGTAATCGCACTTGAACGACTGAGCTCTTTCTCAAACACTTTTAGAGCCATATAAACCCTTTGATCTGTGTTATCTCTGT
Organism: uncultured Rickettsiales bacterium; assembly: GCA_946544555.1. Taxonomy (GTDB): domain Bacteria; phylum Pseudomonadota; class Alphaproteobacteria; order Rickettsiales; family Deianiraeaceae; genus UBA4311. The sequence goes on along the minus strand of CAMNMI010000061.1, from coordinate 1,756 downwards.
TCTGGATGTAGCTAATCAGTATTGGTGACAGATTTTTGATATATCCAAACTTTTGATCAATATATCCTGCCAAGAAGACAACATCACGGCACAGTAAGCTTTTGGAGCCCTTGAACGAGGCAAACTTTCTTGTGATTTCCTTGACCGGGTCAAGCCCAAGCTCTTCTGCTGCCAACTGGCCATACATCGTAAATACGTGCGTTGCGCTCTGTTCAAATGCTTGTTTTGCTGATTTTGAATTTCCCAAATGCTTGTGCGCTATACCCAGCCAGTAAGCCGCTTTCGCATTGCTCTCGGCATAGACAGAGTTGTCGGTTGCATCTCCGAAATGGCGCGCCGCATTTTTGTAATCACCCCTGATATACGCCAGCAAACCGGCTAAAAATGCCTGCGTGTAGAATGGTTCTCCGCGCAATTCACCTGCATTTGCAATAACCTCATATCCGCCTTTGAGGTTGCTGTTTTTGTTGATGGCCTCCCTTGCAATGCGCGAGCGATATTTTATCCACTGGGCCGGCAAGAATGTCGGGTTGTGGTTTTCGTTAAGCATCTTGATTAGATAATCATCGGAGTTTTTGTGCGTCCTTGTGTATCTATTCATGCAGTAGAGATCAATGTATTCATCGTAATGTGCCATTTTTACACACACGTCATTGACTTGCGATGCTGTCATTCCAGACGAAATTGTCTTGGTTTTCTTGTTCTTGCCCTTGCCAACAGTTATAGTTTTTTCAGTTCTCTTATTCACTTTTTGATAGAACTCCAACAGCTTTTGTGCATGCTCTTTTGACGAAGATTTGCTCATCATATCAACTACGCGATAGATGTTTGTGAGGTTGTTGTGATACAGTCGCAGACGCACCTGATGCATTAACAAATTATCATTAACCATGCCCTTATGCATACGAGCTAATTCATTAATAATATCATAATTTATCACCTCGTAGCTCAGCGCTTTTCTGATAAAATCCTCTTTGAATTCGTCAGAAAAATCATCCCAATCCACCCGTTTGTTGATTAGCAAATTGACCTTCTCAATGTCATTCAATCTCATTGTAGAGATATACTTTTCAAGCTCGCTCGTGGACAATTTGTTATTTATCAAATAGTTCAAAACCCTGTTCTTGAAGCCGCTGATTTTTGCAATGTTCTCAAATCCAATTATATCTATTGCATCGTCATTCATGTAAAATCCTGACTTCTTCATGTCGCGGTAGAAAAGCAGTAAATACATGGCTTTCCTGAGACTTTCCGTTGGCAAATCATCTATTCTTGCTGGAATTGCACGACTGTTTCCCTCACGCAGTATGTATTTAATGTTCTCAATGTCATCACCTTTTATTCCACATTCACCGAATAAATCAGCCTTGGAAATCTTGGTTTGTGAGAGGAATGCAAATGCCGTTGCTAAAAATAAAAACAATCTTCCTGTCTTATTAATGCTTCCTACCATCTCAAAACTACTTTACTTCTTTCGCAGCAAAAATGACATCAATCCTTTTGGCTTTTTGGATTTTTTATTAACCCCATGGCGCTTGATAAATCCCTGTATCATTGCATAACTTTTCACCCATTGACTGTAATGCTCGCCCGGTGTGCCGATAATCTTTGAGCCATCTGGAAAGCTTTTTGAAATGTTGCTTGATGCATAAACAATACACTGATTGCCAATTTTTATGTGTCCTGCAATGCCGACTTTGCCACCAATCATGCAGCCATAACCGATTGTTGTGCTGCCCGCAACCCCTGTGTGAGC
>CAMNMI010000060.1 GCA_946544555.1 uncultured Rickettsiales bacterium | reverse complement strand
AAAGCTCTTGATAGCGCAATGAGTGGTGAGTTTGGATTTGGCTCTCACCATTTGAGTATCATGTGTATTTCTGACACAATGAAGGGGCTTGATGATGTGTGCTCGCAGGCAGTGGTGCAGTTTTCAAATATCGGTGCAACGGCAGTCAGGGAGAGCAGTAATATGGAGCCATGTTTCTGGGCGCAGTTCCCGGGAAATTTTAGCTATATTGTCCGTAAAGCAACAATCAATACATTGAACTTGGCTGGATTTATTTCATTCCACAATTATCCAACTGGAAAAATTAGTGGCAACCACTGGGGAGATGCAGTGACCGTGCTTGACACAACTTCCGGAACGCCTTACTTCTTCAATTTCCATGCGCGTGATGTCGGCCACACGATGATTATTGGTCCAACTGGTGGTGGTAAAACTTTGCTTATGAACTTCCTTACGGCGCAGGCACAGAAATTCAATCCGCGACTATTCTTCTTTGATAAAGACCGAGGTGCTGAAATATTCATCCGTGCAATCAATGGAAGCTATACAAACATCAATCCGGGTGTATGTTGCAACTTTAATCCACTGTTTCTCGATGACACACCAGAAAACCGAAATTTCCTTGTTGAATGGTTGACTATTTTGGTATCCACTCATGGTGAGGTTGTCAATGCAGAAGATACTGGAATTCTTACCGCTGCGATTGATGGAATATACAGATTGCCAAAAAAGGAGAGATTGTTGCGCAATATTGCACCATTCCTTGGACTTGAAGTTGGAAATAGCTTGTCTGTGCGTCTAAAAATGTGGCACTCGGATGGGCCAAAGGCGCAGATATTTGATAACGACCACGACATGTTGGACTTCTCAACAAACAAAACATTTGCATTTGATATGGCAGAAATCATGAAAGATCAGGTTGCGCTTGCGCCAGTATTGCTATACATCTTCCATAAAATCAACCAATCACTTGATGGAACACCTACAATGGTTGTCATGGATGAGGCTTGGGCCTTGATTGGTAATCCAATATTTGCACCAAAAATTAAGGACTGGTTGAAGGTTATGAGAAAGCTGAATGCCTTCTGTGTATTTGCAACGCAGTCGGTTGAAGATGCTGCAAAGAGTGAGATTAGTGATACACTGGTGCAACAGACAGCCACGCAGATATTCTTGGCAAACTTGAAGGCCACAAATGCTTACAAGGATGTGTTTATGCTGACGCAACGTGAATACGCGCTGATAAAAACAACTGACCCGTCAAGCCGTTTCTTCCTACTAAAACAAGACCAAGATGGTTGTGTTGCCAGAGCAAATATGTCAGGAATGTCTGATATGATAAACACACTTTCAGGTAGAACCGACCTTTGCGCTATGGTTGACCAGATACGCAAAGATTTCGGTGATGACAGTGAAAAATGGTTGCCAATCTACTTTGAAAAGTTACATCAGATGAAATAAGATGAGGATATTTAATAGCGGGAGACTGTGGGGCAGCGCAACAACGAACGTTAATCTAATATCGTTATTTTACATCTTCCATCAAATACATCAAATTACACCCATACTTCAAATCCGTGCTACTCTCATAAATTGCAGTATCAATTTCCTGAAATGTTTTGTTAAAACACATTTTATTTATTGCATCATCCGACACCGCTCTGCTTCTTGCGCTTCCTGATTTTAAACCGATAAGCTTACCTGAACCTGGTCTGCCGTCATCAATTTTAGCATCTAACTCGCTCGCAATTTTAGCAGAAAATGCGGCAGATGCTCCATTATAATTTCCATTATCAGCTCTGTTTGCTGCGTTTAAATCTCCACTTTTTGTTTTGTTCCAAATAACGATAGCATTATGATTTTTTATACTTGCGGCAACATTTTGATTTTTTAATTCATGTCTATTTTCACCACCAACTGTTGACAAACCATAGCACGAATTCAATCGTTGTTGAAATCCATAATTAGTATCATTGTATGCATAATTAGGAATATCACTAAAACCCACTAAACTTATGAAATTTTCGCTATCAAAACTTGACTGAATACTGTATCTATAATTGTCATAGCTATCGTGGGCTGTTCCTGATGTTTGATAAATGTTGGGACAACCACCAAATGAATTTGCGTAATCATAATTCCTGTATTTAGTATCAATCAGACCGCTACGCATTAATTTTGTTGCCGTGCAAAATTTACTATTTGCTGTACCATTTAACACATGTTTGCTACCTGCATTTACAGTAGGAAAAAACTTACTGCAAAATTGCGCATTTGTTAATGTTTCCGTTGAAACGGAAGTAGTTCTATTTGGAATAACCCCTGAAAACATTAATACTCTCATTTGTCCTCCAAATTCAGCATGTTTTAAACATTCTTTATATGTCATTGCCGATGGAACAGTCCTATACGTATCATAAAACTGATGAAAAGCTTTCTCATAGTAATCAAATTCAAATATGATACGTTGTATCTTAGCACGGTCAACAATCTGTCTTCCAACCAAAAGAGAACCAACAAGTAAAGATAGAATTAACAAAACGATTGAAAGTTCTATAAGTGTAAAAGATTTTTTTAAATTATATTTAAGAGATGATAAAGAACTTAAACTACTCTCTCTCTCTCTCTCTCGAAGAGAACGTCTTAAGTGATGAAATTTTCATAAAAAAACAAGTTTGAACGAAAGTAATATATTTGTAAAAAGTTATTTGTCAAGATGGATGTTGCGCGCGGGCGGAGCTGGTTTGTCGGACGAGCAACGCGAGGAGATGACAAACCGCGAGGGCGTGGCCGCGGGCGGCGCAACATAAAAAATGATTGTCTATTATGAAGATTTGGAAATGTCAAGCTATTTCAAACTTAACAAAATCCTTCCATCTTATTGGCTTTGAAATCACTTTGGCAGTGTTGCCGTCAACCATGATTTCCGTGGCGATGTCATGCAAATTGTAGTTGCTTGCCATGGATTTTCCATATGCACCTGCATATAAGAAAGCCACATAGTTGTCTTCATCTGTGATTTTATTCAACAGGACATTCTTTGCAAATACATCTCCGCTTTCGCAGATTGGGCCAACAATGTCGTATTTCTCAACTTCTCCGTTTGTGTCAATGTTGTTTTTTGTCAACATTGGCTGATGCCATGCGCCATACATTGCAGGTCTGACAAGGTTGTTCATTCCGCCGTCAACAATGATAAAATTTGCAGCATCCGTGCGTTTTATTCTCACAATTTTTGTCAAGAAAATTGATGCATCACCAATGATTGAGCGACCTGGCTCTATTATAATTTTGCCGTTAAAGTCAGCAAAATACTTAGCAATCAGGCCCACATATTCACTCTTTGAAATGATTTCCCCGTTGTTGTAGTTAATTCCAAGTCCTCCACCCAGATCAACAGTTTTGAATTCTGGATGTTTTTTATAGATGTCCTTCACAAATGAGAAAGCTTTTTCAAAGTCCTCCAACTTCGTCAACTGTGAGCCAATGTGTATTGACAGGCCGTTAAAGTTCAAGTACTCACATGTTTTGATGAGCGCGATGGCCTCGTCAAGCTTCTTTGCGTCAATACCAAATTTGTTTTTCTTGCTACCTGTTGAGATTTTTTCATGTGTGTGCGCTTTGATATCAGGGTTAATTCTGATTGCTACATTGGCTGTTTTTTTCAACTTGTTTGCTATGTCAATTAACATGTTTATCTCCTCAAATGATTCAATATTTATCTGTCCTATCCCATTTTTCACAGCAAAAACCAAGTCATCTTCTGATTTACCAACACCAGAAAATACCATATCTTTGTAAGCAAAACCTACAAATTTTGCCTTTTTAATCTCTCCGATAGATACCGCATCAATGCCAAGATTGTGCCGCAATGTAAGCTTCAAAATGGACAAATTACTGTTTGCTTTCATTGCAAAATGCACTTTGTAATTCTTTAATCCATGTTCTTGAAAAGCTTTATTATAGCCATCGCAGTTGTCAATAATCTTTGCTTTTGAATAGACATAAATAGGTGTTCCATACTTTTTAGCAATACTATTCAAGTCAACATTTTCGTAGAACAAATTTCCATTCCTATAATTCAGCATATTTGCTTCGGAATTACTTATCATAATCCATCTATCTGGTCGTTTGATGACTTGTTCTGTTTGTTCATTGAAATAAAAGTAAAGAGAAATAGTGCATACAAATGCCAAAGCTGCTGGAAACTTATTCTTAAATGACAATTTCATAACAATATTACCTTTGGAAGGAAATATACAAACAAAATAAATATCAGCTATTCATTATCATTCATTATCAATAATTTTCCAACCTTTCAAATTTAATGACTTTCTTCTATTTTGTTCATTCGCATCGTTATTAAGTTTTTTTGGAGAAACAATTATTCCTTCTTTGGTATTACTTAAATATGAAACCCAGTATGAAAATGTGCTATTTGAATTAATGTGATGTTTGCAGTTTTTCATTAGCTCAAAGTCAAAATATGCATCAGTTTCACTGTTAATGTCAACATACGTTGTTGGTTTATTCGTTTTTAAGTTCTCTTTTGCCCATTTTGTATCATTTGAAAAAACAAAATAATGCACATCCTGCATGTTGTCAAACACTTTCAATGCTTTTTTATAATAATTATCAATAGTCACCACATCCCTATACTCGCTGTATTTCTGGTAATCACCTCTTCTGATATGAATTGAAACTGAATTTTTATGCTTTTTTATCTCCTTTAACATTTTTTGATTTTTCTCATTTAAAGGAACTGCAATTTTAAATAACTTTAACAAATCTTGTTTGTATTTATAAAAATACTTCTCACTAAAATAATTATACGTAAAAACTTTTCTTCGGTTATCAAAGAGCAAGTTTTCTTCTTTATCAAATCTAAACGCGTTATCAAAATTCCATATAACATAAAATTTTTGTTTCAATGCAAATAACCACTTATTATCTTTTCTATCAAATACTACGACATTTTTTTTCACATCAACATTGAACTTATCAAGCATTAAAATCTCATGTTTTTCTCTTTGTTGTTCTGGTATTTCAAAAAAACTTAAATCATAACAAATTTTTTTGTTGGTCTCCTTTTCCAGAATATAACCAAAAGAATATTCGAAAAGTTGATTTCCCAAACCGTTAAAAATTTTTACTATGTAGTCGCAATTTTTGTACTTGTCCACCACACTTGATACATGATAGTAAGTGAATATGGAAAAACAGGCGATGGTAGCAACCAGCACACCAAAGCAAAACGGAAATCTTTTTTTTGAAACAAAAGACATACAAAATTTTTAAACTGCAATCTGCAATAAGAACAAGAGTATTTAGAATTTAGTCAAGAAACAAAGTATAATGCATTTTTTACTGAAAAAATACTAAAAAAGAT
>CAMNMI010000059.1 GCA_946544555.1 uncultured Rickettsiales bacterium | reverse complement strand
AGGTTCAGGGCTCGGAGATTGCGTGTTGGCGCTCGGAAAAATTGATATCAACGACAAGCAATGTTTTGACATTGATGTGGATGAAAAAGGCATAGAAATTGAATGACGAGGCAGGAAATTGTGAATGAAATTTTGAAAAATAAGGCATGGAAATTGAGAGAAAAAACTGATTTTTTGTTTGCGCCAATCAACATCGCGCTCGTAAAATACTGGGGAAAACGAGATGAAGAATTGTATTTACCGATGTCAACAAGTGTGTCAATGCAAGGCAAAAATCTTGGTTCAAAAACGAAAATCTCCATATCTAACAAGGATACATTGGTGATAAATAATTCTACATATAGTAATACTATTAATAGTAATACTACAAATAGAATTTTTGCATTTTTAGATTTGTTCAGAAATGCATTGAATATCAAACAAACTTTTCAAATTGAGACACATAATAATTTTCCAACAGCAGCTGGAATAGCTTCATCGGCAAGCGGTTTTGCAGCATTAACACTTGCGATAAACGACATTTTTGATTTAAAATTATCAGAAAGAGAATTGTCAATTTTGGCTCGTCTTGGTAGCGGAAGTGCTTGTCGTTCGATTGTAAATTCTGACTTTGCAGTTTGGAATAAAGGCATTTTGGCTGACGGAATGGACAGTTTTGCAGAGCCGATTGAATTGAAATTGCAAGAAAAAAACTGCATGTTTGTAGCAGTTGTTTCTACAAATAGAAAGAAAATTTCTTCATCAGAGGCAATGAAAATTACTACATATAGTAATACTATTAATAGTAATAATTTGAAATATCAAGAGTGGTTGCGCCAGACAGAAATTGATGCAAAAAAAATACTACAAATAGAATTTTTTGAAGAATTTGGTGCGCTCGTTGAAAATAATGCAATCATGATGCACAAGGCTATACAGGCGGGCGGGATTAACTATTTTGAGCCAAAAACATACGAAATTTTGGAGTTTGTCAGGGCTTGCAGAAGAGATAAAAAAATGGATGTTTACGCCACTATTGATGCGGGGCCAAACGTGAAATTGATAGTTAGAGAGCGTGACAAAAACCTTCTACAAATAGAATTTTCCAAGGCATTTCCAGATATAAAATTGTTGGAAATTTAGTCGCAATTTGCAACGTGAATATCGCGTGCAATATAGAGTGAACCAGTGCAAATTAGTAGGGTTGGCGCGCCGTTTGTGAAATTGCGACAGCAGTTTATGACCTCTTCAATGTTGTGCGCAATTGCGGAGTTCAGGCCAATGTTTTTGCATGCTGACGCAATTTTTTCAGGTGGCTCTGGGATGGATTCAAGGTTTGCGCGAGTGCATATCAGCAGGTCAACAAATCCAGTAAATTCCTGCAAAAACACGGCATTGTTAGCGCCTTTTGTGCGCGCCACGGCCACGCAAATTTTGAAATTTTTGTGCGTATTTTTGAACTCTCTGATAAAGGTTGCGATAGCGTGCGCGGCCAGCTGATTATGGGCACCGTCAACGTAAAATACACTGCCAACAGGCAATTTTTCAAACAGCTTTCCGCTGGTAATTTCCTGCATCCTGACAATGTGCGTGGTGTTGTGAATTGCCTCGGAAATACTATTAATAGTAATATTTGGGAAAGTTTGAATGTTGGCGAGGCATGCCATGATGGCACAAGCCGCGTTAATTAGCTGGTAATCTCCTTGCAAAGATGGTTGCGAAAATGGAAAAGTGGTGTCAATTTTGGCGCATTCAAAAAGTGCCATTCTATTTGTAGTATTACTATTAACAGTATTACTATATGTAGAATTATTGTCATCAAAAAAAACTTCGTAGTCATCGCCGTATGTGAAAATATTTTCAATACCAAACGACTTTGCGCGCCGCGAGAGCACTGTTTTAGCCTCTTTGGCCTGCGATGACAAAATGACATTTTTCACTCCGCGCTTCATCAAAAACGACTTATTCCAAGCAACTTCTTCAATTTTTGTGCCAAGAAATTTGACATGATCCAAGTGAATAGGCGTGAAAATGCAGCACAATGGCGGGTTATCATCAAACATGTTTGTAGCATCGTTGATGGCGCCCATGCCGACTTCAATCACCGTTGCGTCCGCAGGATGGCGCGCAAAAGCGTTAAAAGCAGAGCATGTCAAGGCCTCAAAAAGCGCCGGCTCATCAGTGAGTTTGCCCGCTTTGTTAGCTGCCTCCCACGCAATTCTGGTCTCCTCAGTAAGTTCATAAAGTTCGTCATCAGAAATTGGCCGTCCATTCAACAAAATGCGCTCATTGCACTCGTAAATATGCGGCGAGGTGTAAGTATTTACGCTGTATCCCGAGGTGCGCAGGATGTTTGAAATGAAGTGCGCGGTTGAGCCCTTGCCCTTGGTGCCAGTGATGTGAAATACGTTTTGCAGCTTGTTTTGCTGGTCGCCGAGCTCGCTGAGCACCGTTTTTGTCCTAAAAATTGCACCTTCAAACTCCTTGTTTGGCCCGGTATAAATTGGCCAATGCGGCATTTTCATGGTGTGAGAGTTGGTTGAAATTTTGATTTGTCAAGGTTAAAAAAAACTAGGTTAAAAAAAACTTGCATTTAAAAAAATATATTCAACTAAAAACTAATATGAAGAAATTTTTAAGCAATATATATATATATATATATCGGACTGTGTGTAGTCATTTTAATTAGCATTGCATGTTTTGTAAAGATTAATAAAATTCATAAATTAGAGAAAAAAAATTATGAGATAAACAATCAAATTTATAAGATAAACAATCAAATTAGGACAAAGTTGTCAATGAAAGATGATATTTTTAGAGTGAACAATGTTCAATTTTATTTACCAAACTATCCTGCCGATTATATTCAAAATCAAATTGCTGATAACAATAGTTTTTTTGAGCAAACTACACTGGAATTTTTTGACAAATATCTTCCTGAAAATGCAGTCATTTTAGATATCGGTGCCAACATTGGAAATCACACGTTATATTGGCTGACAACATCACCAAAAAGAGCAAAATATGTCTATGCCTTTGAAGTTATTGATGAAACATACGAAATTCTCAAAAAGAACATTGCATTAAACGGTTTGCAAAATAAGACCACATTGTTCAATTTTGGGCTCGGCGCAAATAATACAACCGCGTCAATATCTTATATGAAGTTTGATAATATCGGAGAAACAAGCGTACAAGAAGATAAGAATGGAAAATTCCAGATTAGAAAATTGGATGATGTAAAACTCAACCACAAAATTGATTTTGTAAAAATTGATGTTGAAGGTGTTGAAATTGATGTTATAAAAGGAGCAAAAAAGTTTTTGACAAAGGATAGACCATTGATTTGGGTTGAACTTTGGGACGAAACTGGTCTTGGCGATCCAAGAGCTAAAGTTGGAAACAAAGCAGAATATAACAAACTCATGGACGAACTTGGATATGAAATGATATTGCAACTTGATGGAAGAAACTTCGTTTATCAGCACAAAAGCAAAATTTAAATTTCATTTGACATGCCAAAAAAAAATGTTATAATTAGCATGTATAAAGTTTTTTTTTATGGCAGACGAAAAAGTTGATTCAATGGTTAAAAGTTTACTTTCATCATCAAAATCTTTGAGTGAAGAAGTGAGCTCAATTTCAGACGAGAGTTCGGCGGAAGAGTTAAATGAAAAAGCTGAAAAAATGTTGAAATATCTTGACAACGTTGACGAGTTAAAAAAACAACTCGGTAACGACTTGGATGATGATACGGCAAAAATTTTTGATTTGTTATCACAGCTTGGTGTAGTAATGAAGAAGCTGAATGAACACGCGGCTTAGCATCTCTTAGTATATTATATGCATTTATGTAGTTTTATGCATAATATCTTAGTCGATAAGCACAATCCGGAACGTTTGAATACAGCTCTGTGGCCGAGTTTATCAAAATGCATGAATGTGTTTGAGTGCGTGTATTCAACTTTGAATATGCGCAAAGCATCACAATTGCTTCACATGAGCTTGGGGGCAATTTCGTACAACATTAAGACTTTGGAAGATGCTCTTGGTATTAAAATGTTCGCGAGAAAAGGACGGAATGGTCTTGTCGTAACTGATGATGGACAAAAACTATATGATTATGCGAAGAGGATAAAGACACTTAACAAGCAGGCGGTGTGCGCTTTTGACGAAGTTGAAGTTGAACAAAATGTCATAAAAATAGTTGCGCACCCGCTTGCAATGCCTATGTATGTGATGCCAGCGATTGCAAAGATTGACAAAAACAAGTTGGATTATTCTATTGATTTCAGTATCACATCACGTGATGATGCGCTGGAATACATAATGTCAGGCAAAACAGACATTGCAGTTTATCCGCTTGAATGGAGCCAAGTTTCTCAATATCAGGACATGATTGATTTTGTGAAGGTGGCGCCGTATAGATTAAAAATTTATTTTAATAAAAAAAGCAATTTTAATAGTCGTGATAAAGTAAATTGGGACATTGCAAAAAATTTAAATTTGATGCCTATTTCCGAAAAGGCTCAATTTGTTACAGCGTACAAGATGCTAAATGATAGGCGAAAAGAAGCAAAAATTAGAACCTCTTGTTTAGATTTGGCTACATTGTACAAAGGTATTCAAAATAATTTTTGGTCAATTGCTATTGGTTCGGAATTTGAACAACTTTTTGATTGTTCGGATATTTATTGCAGCACCTTTGATCCCAATGACATAGGAATAATTACAAATTGGTTTGTTTGTTCAGCAAAAAAGCACAACAATGGTAAAGAAGTAAAAAATATTGTTGAAAAAATCAATCAAGAAATAATCTTAAACAATATGTTAAACAAGATGATCCAATAACCCATTAAAAGACATTGTGCAATAAAAATCTAGATCACCAAAATCTACATTGTTGCCGTCTACCTGTCTTTTTTTTGAACCTAAAAATTTATAATTGCCAGCATACTGACTTATTTTTATAAAATAATCCCTCTTTTCATTAAAACTTGTGAAAAAGAAATCTTGTCCATGATTGAGGCAATAATTTGACATTACAGTATCCGCAATAGCGCCAAGGCCGCTGTTTGCATATTTTTGCATCAAACGCCCAGAAAGCTCGTGCAAGGTGATTTCTTTATTGCCGTCTTTAATAACGACTGCATTTCGCGAACCAAAAGTACCAATAAGTTCATTCCTGTTGTTATAACATGCAAAAAGTGGAAATTTTTCGTGATTTTTATGTAAGACCTCTTCATCAAAAAGTTCATCAAGATTGGAAGTTCTAATAATTCCTCTAAATTCTTTTAGAAAACCATTATAATCTGTCGTCACTATCTTATAAATCTCCCTGTCTTCCTTGCAATCAGTGAGCTGAACGAGTCTAATTTTGTTATTCAATAAAACAATTTTGCCATTTTCTCTCTTCTCTTCGTATTCAAACAGTTTTTTAAGTTTCTCTTTTCGCTTATTACTTATACCACTCTCATCATTATAGACGACCTCATTTTTCTGCATAAACAACTACTAAAAAAATCATTCATTGATATTCACAATGACCTTTCCATCACGGTTTCGTTTTTCTGATC
>CAMNMI010000058.1 GCA_946544555.1 uncultured Rickettsiales bacterium | reverse complement strand
CATTTTCCAAACTTTATTAGATTATCTCTCACAAATTTCGTTCTTTGTGAAGAAATAATTTATTTCAATACCTGCATTTTCCAAGCTGTCTGAGCCATGAATTGAGTTCTCACCAACGCTCAATGCAAATTTGGCGCGGATTGTGTTTGGTTCTGCCTTTTTTGGATCTGTTGCACCCATGATTTTTCTGTAATCCTCAACGGCGTTTTCCTTCTCCAAAACCTGCACAACGACTGGGCCAGATGACATATAGCTTGTCAATTCATCGTAAAATGGTCTGTCTTTGTGGACGATGTAAAAGCCCTGTGCCTTTTCTTTTGACATGTGTATCATCTTCTGTGCGACAATGACAAATCCCGCTTCTTCCAACATTGAGTTGATTTTCCCTGTCAAGTTGCGTCTCACTGCATCAGGTTTTAAAATTGAAAATGTTCTTTCTTTCATATATCCTAATGTTTGCGTGTGTTTATAATTTGCAAGGGGTTTGTAAAATATTGTTGCGCGGCGCGGAGCGAGTTTGTGCGAGGAGCAACGCGAGGAGCGAAATACAAACCGCGAGGGCATGGCCTCGGGCGGCGCAACATGGAATTGCGCGAAGTTGCAATACAATAAATTTGATTATTATTCCTTTTCAAGTATAATTGCGGCTAACAGATGCCAAGAGCTAATAAAGAATTACATTCTGGACAGCCGCAATATGGACTGAATAATAGTATTCCGCGCATTGAAGGTGTGGGTTCCGATGTATCAACGACACAAAGTCAAATTATTGCAGAAAGTTATACAGAAATACAGAAATCTAACAATATTGATGCAGAATTTGGTTTGGAACAGCAAGTAAGAGAAGTTGGAAAAATAGATACGGATTTGTTGATTGAGTATAGGAACGATAAACTGTCTGGTATTGATAACGAGCGAACATATATTGAAAAGTATCAAAAAATAGTTTCCGATTGGTATGACGAATTTCATAAAGGTGATAAAAAGGTTGATAAATTTTTCACTGATGAGAGCGATAATTGGCTTGAACGCGTTGAGAAGATGCTTGAAAACAAAACAAAAAGCAAAGACCAGTCAATATTTATATCAAAAAAGGAGAAGCATGAAGAGGGTAAGGTCGTGGATAATACAGATGAAATTTTGGATAACGCAGTTGATGAAGTGCAAAAACGTATCGAAGCAATGTTGGAATGCGGAATGTTTGTTGATGAGAACTCAATTCAAGTTATACTTGGCAGTGTATTTAATGATAAATTGAAAGCAAAATTGGCAAATGTTACATTGCAAAGGGTATTCCAGAAATTGAATGTTCAAAATTTGGTTCAACTGAATGAAAACAGTAAGTTCACATCGTTGATGAAAGACCAATTCAACAAAGCGATGCAGAAAATGTTCTTTGGCCAGCAAACAAGTAAAGAACTAACAATGGATAGTATTATGAAAATAATTGAAAAGGCCATTGCCGGGTCACTTGATCAGTCACCAGAAGGCAAAATGAAAATTATTTACGAGACATGCAAATTTTACAACATTCGTGATAGCGTAATGTATGATATTGCAGACAAGGTGTTTAGTAAAAACCCAATTATAAAAAAAGAAATGATGTTGAAGTTTAAGGAGTTTGTTGCTGAGATGAGAAGTCCGTCATTGAATAAGCTGATGAATAAAGGTCTTGCGAGCGAGTTGCTTAGCAGAGAAGAAAAGAAGCGTTCCAGAGGTATCAAAAACTTCACAGAACTACTTGCAAATCTTGATAAAGTCAATTCAAAATCGCAATCAGTGATGCCGTTGCCAAAACATGTTTGATGAGTTTAGCAAATCAATATTGCGCGGAGCTGAACGTGTCTGATGGATGAAGTGGAGTGATGAGATTACAAATGGCAATGGCATGACTTCTGGCAGCGTGTCAGTATCATGTTTTTTTATATCTCACTTGTTTTTTATATTTTAGGTTTCCAGCTTACGTAAATGGCTGTTGAGGATAAAAAAAATGTTTTGTTTGTGTGTTCGTGCCTACAAAGCGACTTACTGCTGCAACAGAGTATCGTTTTGGTGCATGAACTTATCTCAAATCTGTGCGAAAACTGCAATGTTTTTGTCCTTACAAACACCGATACACTAAAACTTGTTCTGGATGATGATGTCAAGTTTTATATTGAAAAAATAACTGAAAAAGGCATTTTGGAGATTGTAAGAAAGGAGAAAATTACGCAAATTTTTCCAATTTTAAGTGACGCAAAAATTGAGAAACTGATGAGCAAAATTCTGCAAGATAAATTTAACAAAAAACTCAAAATTTTCCACAGCGACTACCTGTTATCCAAGCACTCAAAGACAAGTTTTAAAACGATTGCAAAGAAGGCAGGATTTATAATTAACAACAAAAAAGAGCTTGATGACTTGAAGGATACGCGGCAATTTTGTGCTGTTTGCATTAATGATAAGTGTAAAAACCAGATTGTTTTAGACATTTTTGAGCATGCGATTGTTAATGGCAAGAAGCTGTTTTGTGCTCCTGTTTTAGAACAAACCATTGCACAAAGAAGAGAGATTTCCCAAATTTTACAAAATTTTGGCGAACTCATAACAATCAAGAATTATCTATATTGCATACATTTTAGTATAGTCAAAAATGGTTTATTACAGTTTGATGAAATCAAATTTGGGATAACACATGAGGCAATTTTTGCAGTACAACGACAACGATTGAGCTTGGGTTTGATAATGGCTAAAATCACCAGAGAAATTCCTTGTTTTTACAATCAAAGCAAAAAGTGTATAGCTTATGCTTACGATTACAGCAATGAGATGATAATCAACTATGCAAAAGATAAAAATGAGGTTATTCAGTTATTTACAAAAGACAGCATGAAGGTGTTTTCGAATAGCAGTTTGGCGCGCATTTTTTGTAAGGAACATGACAAAAGGAATAAAACAAATTTTATTACAAAAAACATTGATTTTTCACATTTCAATTTTCCTACAATAGTGGAAGATTTTGTCTACGAAGCAGTTAGTAAGGCACAAATTAGTGGACAGAATATATTGGTTTTCTTTGATTTGGAGAGTGAAAAAGATATTCCCTCGCAAATTGTTTTCATAAAATTGTGTCAAAAATTGAAGGAAAAAACTGGCAAAAATCTCATTTTGCTGACACACTATAACATGCCGATAACAATGTTGGCGTCTTTCAAATACATCCACATTTATGAAGATTTGAATGCGTATTCATTACACAAAATCTTAAAACAATACAACTTGAAATATGCATTTTTGAACCAAAATCCTGAAAAGGAATATATTATTAACCAATTAAAAAACGACCGTATAAACATATACGGATTGGATTATGGAGATAGCTTTTTGTATCAAAAAGAGAACAAGTCCAGAGGAACATTATTTGAAAAGCTTGATATAAGATATGAAGCAAAAAAAATTATAGACAATGTATATTGTTTTTACTGCATAAAAGATGAGCACGGAAATGTTTATTTGCCAACAATTGTGAGCTCTAAATTTAATGGTGAGCTTGGTGCGGTTTGCAATTTCTATCCAGCAATTTTTCCTAATTACGATACAAAAGAAGATATAACAAATTTGGCAAATAAAATACTTTGGAACATAAAAACGTCTGGTATTATTGAGATTGTTTTTGGATATAAAGATGGTAATATCGTCGTATATGATATTTCTTCTTATATCAGATCAGAAGTATTTTTTTTGCAAAATTTTTCTATTTCTTCTATTTACAATACGCTTGTTGAATGTTTAATAAGTAAGAATATAGACAAGACAGTACGTGAATATAAAATCAAAGAAGAATTGAATTTCTATCAACGAGTTGTTTTTTCTTTAAAAGATAATCAGAATATAAAAATTGAGGATATTACTAAGAAGAAAGTTTTTGATAAATTCAAGGTTTTGTTTGGAAAATGATTAAACAGATTTTCATTTGCATTTTATAAAACTGTTTATTCAAATAGAATGGGTTTTTGTTTTGTGAAAAAAGTAAATTTTTTCCACATTATTTTGACACTAATATGGACTCTTTCACTAACAAAATGCGGTGGTGATGGATGTAAATACCCAGATGAAATAGCGCTTGGAGGACTTTGGGAGGAAATACAGTCATTAACCGTCAGGCCTTTAAATACAAATGTTATAGCAAAAGAAAGCACGCACGGAGCATACACTTTAAAGGATGGAACAACGGAACTAAAAGCAATGTCAAATCTTTGGCAACCACTCTTAATGAGAAATGGTGAATATGCTGTTGTTGAGGGAGGACAAAAAATGAAAATAACCATTGATGGATCAATAGTTTTGGCTGGTTATTCACAATATCTTGATGCCACATTCCACAAGTGGATTTCAACGGCTGGACCGACAAGATATTTTAAACCAATAAAAGATAGTGATGTCACGAGTGAGGAGATAGAAGATGTTGTAGAGGACAAAGTACCAACATTAACAGATACAGCAAGAGAAGAAAGACACCTCTATTTCAGAGATAATCTTAGTGTGAATGACGGAATAATGCCAATTCAGTGGTCAGATATTAAAGTTAAACCAGGAGACCAAATACCAATTACTGTTTCTGGTTCAAGTTTTGGTTTATATCCTGCCTTGGTTAAAACAAAAGGATGTGCAACTGGAAGTAATTGTTATGCTGGTTTATCAGGTGGACACGGATTAATGCTCTATTTGTATCCAAACGAAACAGCTTCAGATGAAGTCAAAAATGGTAGTTTGTATTCTGAACCAGAAAGGTGGCAGTGTAATATGGGTCTTGGAGGATCATATGGGTTTTATATGCCGTATCAATATAATCCTCATAATCCACCGGTTGGTGGTTTTTTTAAGGTTGTATTTGGTCTAATTGGAAAAAGCGTTTTTGATTATACACCGTTTAATCCAAGAGATATAGATAATCCAATGAAGCATGACTATGCCAGCCTTGCAGGAACATTGCTGATGCAGCTTGCTGCATGTATATCTCTGGAAATTGCATGTTACAATTGTGTTCCGACCAGTCCGCATTATGCGGCTTGTACAGCGGCTTTTTGTGGTAAATGTTTTGCGGCGTTTGTATTCTTAGAAGGATTAACTTATATCATGAATAAGGCTTTTAGAGATAAAACTTTTTGGTTTTGTGAAGATAATTATGTGCAAATGTGGTTTTCTGGCTACGATTTTAAAAACTTAAAAAAAGTAGACAAAGGTACACCGGAAATGCACAGATACAACATTTCTGATCTTAATTTTTTTCTGCCGGATTTTAATTATATGTCAGAAAGCAAGCTGTTCAATGATACTATAGATTGTGCAAAAGATCATATTCCTAATACAATTATAAAAGCCGGTATCAGTGGAACAGACGATACGATATCAAAATATGACAACAACATATCTCTTATTCAAGATAGTGGTGTAAAAAAATACCAATATCTTGCAGTTGATGGTTCAACGCAAACTTTGGCAGTTAATGATTTTTCTATAAAGAAAAAAATATATCCGCAAGCTTCTCCAAAGGCTTTAAAAGTCCATCTTCCCGCTGATGATAAAATCGTTGAGGTTACTTATCTCGGCAACAATCTTAAAAGAGTAACCAGTGATGGAAAAACCTATAATTATACTTTTACAATTGATGGTGTTCCGTATAGTTTTGATGTCAACAGTGAAAATGTATTATCTGCGTCATGTTATACATTAGAAGAGGAAATGGCTCGTGAAAATG
>CAMNMI010000057.1 GCA_946544555.1 uncultured Rickettsiales bacterium | reverse complement strand
CGCAGCGAGGGCGGATGGAGCGAGGAGTTGAAAAACCGCGAGGGCGTGGCCTCGGGCAGCGCAACATAAATCTCTTGAATATTAAAATAAGACAACTTCACTAAACTGATGCCCGAATACATCTACATCAGAGAGGTAAATAAATCAAGTGTGCACATTGGGAGAACTACTGATTTAGAGGAGAGATACAAGATAGAAGCAGACCAAACAATAGAAGATTTCAAAGAATATCTATTCATATTTGAATGTGAAGAAGGCAAAGGAAGTGAGATTGAAAGAGATGTAAAAACAAAGTTCAAAGAATATATTGTCTCCAATACGGATAAAAATGAACAATATCTGTGGAATGAAGTTTTGAAGGAGAAATATAATGATTATTTAAAAAAACATAAACATATCATTCGTCAACTAGGTGAAGATGAGGTGGTTGGGTATAATAAAACCAATGAAAAAATAAAACTTATTATCAAAAAAGAATATGGATACCACGGAAGGGATTTGAAAAAACTGCAATGGACGCACAAGAACATACAAATAAAATCTCAAAAAATGGCAAAAAAAATTCAAAAAAATAACGATATTTCAAAATACACAGTCCATGATGAATTCTTTACACGCTACGAAGATATTGAAGAAATGATTGAAGAGGTCAAAGATCAATTCAAAGGTAAGGTTGTTTTTTGCAACTGTGATGACCCGCTCCCAGATGACAACAATAAATGCTCGGCTTTTGCTCTGTATTTCAAGAAAAATTTCAAGAAATTAAAATTGAAAAAGTTAATTTGTCTACATTTTGCTGGCGTAAGTGATATATTTAATACTGGCGAAACAATTGGAATTATTTACCATTACGATGGAACGATTACGGAAATTAAAAGAGAAGGCGACTTTGACGGTAGTTTTTATCATCCGAAAAGTATAAAAATACTAAACGAAGAGGCAGATATAGTTTGCACAAACCATCCGTGGAGTTTGACGCAACAATATTATGAAATACTATTCAAAAGCAAGAAAAAGTTTTTGGTTATCAGCAATTCTGCAATCGTTCTAATTCCAAGCTTTTTTGAAGTAGTTAAAAAACACAAACTCAAAGCAATTAAGCGCTGTGAAAATTTCTTGCTCGGAAAAAATCGTGCGCCTGCCAGAGCCACTGGCGCATGGATGACAAATCTTGAATACAAGCGCAAACCATACAAAAAACTGATGCCATTAAAAGATATTCCACGAGATGAAATTGAAATTGATGATAACGGTATTTTGAATGTTAACAATGGATATATTCCTAATGATTATGACAATGAGTTTGCGGTGTCATCTGCACCGATTATTGGAGGCATATTAGAGCAAGGTTTTGAAGTTTATGGCAACAAAACGTATCTACCAAAAATAGAAGGAAAAACCGGTTGGAGAAGATTGCTAATTAAAAAATCAAAAAAATAGGAGTTTTATGACAGCTGATTTAATTTTTCAGAAAATTGCTGATTTTGGGAACAATTTGTTATTCTTTGATGTCTTGTTTTGGACTGACAAAGCGCAAATGCCATTCCTGATTTTCTGGTTGCTGACGGCATCGGTTTATTTTGCGGTGATAACGCGGTTCTTCAATTTCCGTAAGCTTCCACAGGCAGTTGTGATGTTTTTGAAGGACAAAAAAGCAGTAGACAAGCAGTCGGGAACGGTGTCAAGCAAGAGCATCGTTTTGTCGGCTATTGCAGGTGCAACGGACTTGGGAAGCATCTTCGGCGTGGCTGGAATTGTAGCCATCGGCGGCGCAGGAACACTGTTTTGGCTGATAGTTGCAGGCATTTTGGCAACATCAATAAGATATGCAGAGGTTTTGTGCGGACACAAATTCAGGCGCCAGAACATGAAAAACGGCAAGCCACACGGCTATAATGGTGGCCCGCAGGTGTATATTCCAGAAATATTCAATCTGTATAAGCTTAAAAAGCTGGGAAAAATCTTTGCTGTTGCGTATTCTCTGATGCTCTGTCTGTCAACATTTTGCTCGCTGCAAATCAATCAGACAGTCCACATTTTCACGCACAACTTCCCGCAAATTTCGTCATACACATGGCTGATTGCACTGGCGGTCGCCTCACTCGTGATTTTCGTGGTTGTCAAGGGCATTTCAAGCGTAGCAAAGTTCAATCAAAAGGTTGTTCCGCCAATGATTGTGTTATACATCATCATCACATTTGCTATTTTAGCGGTCAATCACGCAAATGTTATGCCAGCAATAAAGTCAATATTTGAGGACGCATTTTCCTTCCGCGCAGTGAATGGAGGTGTCTTGGGAGCACTTGTGTTGGGCTTTCAAAGGGCGTTTTTCTGCAACGAGAGTGGCATGGGCTCGGGCGCGATAATCCACTCAAACTCATCCAACAAAGACAGCCGCAACGAGGCCATAATCTCCATGATTACACCAATAGTTTCGGTTCTGATTGTGTGCTTCTGCTCGGGAATGATTGTGCTGGTTTCCAAGTCATACACACAAGGTGCGAGCGGAATTGACTACATCATTAATGCATTTTCAAGCGTTCACCCGCTGGTAAGATACTTGACACTGATAATCGTGCCACTGTTCGGCATTACAACTGCTGTCTCGTGGGCATATTACGGCGCCAAGCAGTTTTCAAATTTGTTTGGCAAGACACGAGTAAAATTCTACTACGCATGCCTGTTTGTGGCCTATTTTGCTTGCGGAATGGTTGAAAATTTCAGCACCATCCTTGACGTGGCCGACTTCTTGAACCTGTCCATTGCCATCCCAAATGTCATTGCGCTCGTCATGATGACGAAGATTATCACGAGGGAGACATTTAGGAAATAATAATATAATTATAATTTGTTGCGCGGCGCGGAGCGCATTTGGCCGCCAAGCGGGGAGACGCGGAGCGCCGACATGGAGCGAGGCGGAGCGTAGCGGTGCCAAATGGCGAGGGCGTGGCCTCGGGCGGCGCAACATAAATTTTGCAAATTGAATGTGTATTCACGTGTCAAACCAACTTTTAGTTGAAAAAATAAAAACCATGTTCCCACGAAATAATTTATTTTTCAAGTTTTTTATTTGCATTTTTGAAAATATTTTTCTTGCAAGTTATCTTGACAAATGCGCATATTAAGCAGTTTAGTATTTAGTTCTTATGAAAGCTAAAAAAGCAACTTTTGCCGTGTTTGTTTTGTCATGTTTGATGTTCAACTGCTTCATTGGTGCATTTGCACAGGCCGCTTCGCAAGCAGAATATGAGGCATGTAAAAAAGCAAAATGTGTAAAGGGTAGCACTGACTACAATCAATGCAAAATAAAATGCGGATACAATGGCGGATAGTTATTATTCATCATCAATTTTAAGTTGTTTTTTATAAGACATGATAGTTTGTTGAATTTTCAGCAAATTGTCATGTTTTTGTTTATAAAAAAATCCTTTACATTTTAATTGAAAAAAGATAAAATATGAGTTGGTTATGAACCAAAGCAATGATAATACAAATAGTGATGTTCAACAACAACAGCAATATACAAGCGGTATTACATATTATCCACAGTATTATTATCCACAATATTCTCAAGCAGGGACAGCTCAGCCAATGTCTGTAAATTTCGCAAGTAATAATAAAAAAGATGGCAAGTCAACAGGATTAACTGTTCTAAAAGTTGTTGCTACGCTTCTTTTTATAGCATTAACGATTGGTGTCGGTATTTTAGCATGGAAAGCCTATAAAAAAGCTGATAAGACGATTGATAAAGCTAATGAAAAAATTGATAAAGTCGATGAAACAATGGATAAAGCCAATAAAACAATTGATACTATAAATAAATATGAGTACGCAGGTGATTTGTTTGTAAATGGTAAATACGTGCCACTTTTGAATTCAAATAGTGAAACAAGTTTAGCAGACTTGGCGAAACTAAACGGACAAAATATTGGTGGAAGTTAATTTGCTGTAAATAATGAACAACAAAATAACTCTTGCTTATAACTATTTTTGAACTATTATCTGTGGTTATGTAAAATAAGTATAATTAATATGTTGCCCATTATAATATTTTCTTGTCTAGCAGTTGTTGCTGTGTCAGGTTTAATCTATTTTATTTACAAAATATGCTCAAAAAAATCAGACAAAAAAACACAATTGGCAATTGATAACAGTGTTACAGCAAAAGAAGATCAAAAAAAACACACTATTGATAGTCCAGAAATTAATTCTGCAATTGACTATTTAGCCAGTTTGAAAGTAATGGGTAACAAAGAACAGATGGTCTATCTTTTTAAAAATTTTAAAAATGCAGATGATAAAACAAAAAATGACTATATTAAAGGTATAGATGGAGTTATTAATGCTCAAAAGACATTTATAGATGTGAATAGTAAACATGGTTTATCTGAAAGAGTGCCATTATACAACGAAAGATTGAAAAATTTGAATTCTTTGAAGCAATATTTGCTTAGTAGCAAATAACTCTTGCTTATAACTATTTTTGAACTATTATTACACGTGTTTATGCGCAATAAAATATTATTGTTGTTTGTTTTTTTGGCTTGTTTTGCAGGCAATTTTAGTAGTGCATTCGCAAATATAATTTCCAATAATACAAAAATGGCGATGGAGGAAATTGCCGAAATCATTGATGCGAAATATTATAATAATGTGGATTTGAACACTCTGGAAGATGGCGCTCTGGATGGAATGTTGAAGACACTTGATCCATATTCTGGCTATTTTGATAAGGAAAGTTTGAGTAATTTCCAGCAGAATACAACTGGGACATTTGCTGGCATTGGAATGGAAACCGTATTTGACAGCAATAGCAACAGCGCGGTGGTGAATTATGTCTATCAAAATGCGCCGGCAGATAGGGCTGGAGTGGCAGCTGGAGACACAATCACGCACATCAACGATCAAGTTGTGGTGGGTAAAAAGTTGTCGGAAATAGCTAAACTTCTACGCGGGCAGATTGGTTCTTCTGTGAAAATCACGTTTTATCGCTCATCTACGAGGGAGAGTTTTACGCGCCTGATGCGTTATGAAGAGCTCAAAATCAAGAATGTCTTCTCAAAAGTTTATGACAACAGCATTGGTCTTATTACCATCAACATGTTCGCTCAGAATACTTATCAAGAGGTGATAAATGCAATTAATGTCATGATGAAAAAGTATGATTTAAAAGGACTGATTTTTGACTTGCGAAACAACCCAGGAGGACTACTAATTTCAGCTGTTGACATTGCAAATCTGTTCTTAAAGGACGGTCAACTTATCACGACTGTGAAGATGAAAAACAATCTGCGCAAACCTGAATATTTTGTGGCGCGGAACATCAATGATAACTTTGCTGGAATGAAGATTGCAATACTGATAAATAGAGGCACGGCATCGGCATCGGAGATATTGGCAGGGTGCTTGCAGGACTATAAAATAGCCAAGCTGATTGGTGAGACAACTTTCGGAAAGGGTTTGGTACAGGAAGTGTTTAAGTTGAAAAGTGTTGAGGGTGCAGTGAAATTGACAACGGCGCAGTATTTCACACCAAATGACAGACAAATCAACGGCATCGGTATTGAACCAGACATTGCAATTCAAGACAAGAGATCTGGCAAATACGACCCAATTTTGCAGGCAGGTATTAATTATATCAGTGGGCGGATTGGTTAGGTGTTTGTTGCGCAGTGCGGAGTACGTTTTTACTCCGAGATGGTCCGAACGGAGCGAGGGCGGAAGAGCGAGGAGGTTAAAAACCGCGAGGGCGTGGCCGCGGG
>CAMNMI010000056.1 GCA_946544555.1 uncultured Rickettsiales bacterium | reverse complement strand
ATAGGCAGTTTAATAGTTCTCTTTATCTTTTTAATGATCTTCACTTACGAAAAGGGCGACAACAACTCAAACAGCACCACTAAAATAAAGAAGCATCATTGATGTTGTTGCGCTGCCCGAGGCCACGCCCTCGCGGTTTGCAATCTCCTCGCTCCGCTACGCTCCACTTCGTCCAGCAAATCTGCTTCGCGTAACAACACACATTAATCCTTGCATTTTATCTTATTAAACGAACAATCGCTTGCCTCTGTGGTTCGTCAGATTTATAAAAGTAATTCTGAGTCTACAATTTTTAGTTATGTG
Organism: uncultured Rickettsiales bacterium; assembly: GCA_946544555.1. Classification (GTDB taxonomy): domain Bacteria; phylum Pseudomonadota; class Alphaproteobacteria; order Rickettsiales; family Deianiraeaceae; genus UBA4311. The sequence goes on along the minus strand of CAMNMI010000056.1, from coordinate 5,599 downwards.
TAGCGATCACTGCAATTTGAGCGGCGTCTCGGTTGTATATTGCAAAGTTTTATACCGCATGACCAGACAAATTTTTAAATCAACGGCTAACGGGGGCAACGTTTGGTTGACAAATTTTTATTTTTTGATAAAGTTTGATTGTTTTAATTAATGTACTATGATTAATAATGATGATCCGCGTTGCTACACGTATAAAAAGCAAAGAACTGCAAAAAAGTCAAATGGTTTATATATCGTCTACGATCTTTCAGATGAAGATCTCAAGTCAGATCTTTATAAAAATTATATAAACATATCCCATAAACGATTACAGGAAAAACGCCGTACATACCTGATCGCACAAGAAAAGGTCTATAAAAACAACAATATGGTATTTCCGGAATGGGCCCAAAAAGAGTTAGAGCATCTACGTACAATCAAACACAACAACAATAGTCGTTATCGAAACAATAACTGGGCTTTTACTCAACTCAACAATATAGAAAACAGAAATGCATACATAAATATACAGCAAGATATGCACGATCGATACAATGAAGAGATAAAACTGTGTCAACGGCTCCATAATGAAAATCAAGAAGCTAAAAAAAAACAATCAAGAGAAACAAAAAAAATAGTATCAAAGGAAGAATATGACTATATGTTATTAAATAAAAAACGGAAGGATAAAGAAAGATATAACGAGATGAAAAAAAACGCAGGCTTACCATACTCAAGGCCAAAAATAAAAAAACCAAAAATAAAAAAAATTTTTCGGACCTACCAAATAAATAAACAGACACCTATAAATGTTTCAAATACAATAGACTTAGACGAAGACAAGATGGAACAAAACCAACAAATTAACGCATAAATTTTACTTATATCCTTTTTTCCCCTTCTCTTACTTAATCTTCAACCCAAAAATCTTGAACCTGGCAGAATACATCTTGACATCCATGGTTTTGCAGAAGCGATCAACTATAACTGCGGCGAAAATGTCTCCTGTGAAGTTGACAAATGTCCTTGCCATGTCAAGAATTCTGTCAACCGCAAAGGCAATGCCGAGTGCTTCAATAGGAATTCCCACAGCAATAAAGACATTACCAAGCATAATCAACGAGCCGCTTGGAACAGGTGCAACACCTAAATCACAAAGCGCACACATGATGAAAAGTGTGGTATATTGCGAGCTTGTCAACTCAATATTCAACAACTGTGCCATGAAGATGGTCATCATTGCGAAATACATTGCTCCACCACTTGAATTGATTGCTGCACTGAATGGGGCTACAAAATTCGTCTTTTCCTCACTGACGCCTAACTTGTCCTTCGCAATTTGCATACCTGTTGGAAGCGCCGCCGAAGAACTTGCAGTCAGGAAGGCCATAAACTGTGCCGGAAAGAGCTTCTTCCACATGTGGATTGGATTTAGTTTCAAGACAAAAATGAAAACCAATGAATAAAGCACATAAACCAAGAATGCCGCGGCCATCCAGTCAACGCAGATAAGTTTTCCGAGCGCCTTCAATAGTACACTGTCCTGTGTTGCAATAAGCCATGTGGAGATACCAAATATTCCAAGAGGAGCAAACTTCATAACGATATGCACTGCCTCCATGCAGACATTTGCAACTGCTTTGATATTCTTTTCCATTGAGCCCTTTTTATCAACTTTTGCGATGGCAAGGGAGATTAATATAGCAAAGAATATGATTTGCAGGAAGTTGCACTCCACAAATGACACTGCAATGTTACTTGGCACGATGTTAAACAGGAATGAAGTCACTGTCATGTTGCCGTGCTGGCTTCTTTTGAGTAGATCATCCGATGCAGAGTGCTGCTCCATCATTGTTGTGGTGTCAAAGTTGGCCTCTGCACCCGGCTGGAAGAATATTGCAAACGCTGCTCCGACAGCAATGCAGGCCACGGTCATGAACGCAAAACTGATAAATGTCAGCACGGTCGTTTTTCCAGTGGATGACTGCTTGCAAAGTGAAATAACAGATGACATGACGCATGTAAAAATCAGCGGTAATGCAATCATTTTGATGAGTTTGATGAACATTGTCCCGAGTGCCTGAAAGATATTGGCGTCAACCCTGATGATTGCAAAAAATTCTGGATAAAACCTCAATAACAGCCCCAAGCCAGCACCGACAACAATACTAATAACAATCTGCGTACTAAGATTTAACGATAAAAATTTACCTATGAAGATACCAGTTTTCTTCTTACTTCTTTTCAAGAACATCATGATTGGACTTCTAAACTGTTAAAATTTAATTGTCAAAGATTACTGTTCTTCAATAACAGAAACTTGGTCAAAGTTGACGTCAATCTTCGTATCACAGCCGAAAATAGTAACATTCACGACCAGTTTGCTTTCGTCTTTGTCTATTGACACAATGTTTCCTTCCATACTTGCAAACGAACCAGCATTGATTTTTACCCTCTGGCCAATAGCAAATACAAAATCCTTGGCTTTCTCTGACAGACCATTGACACTGTCCATCATTTTCTGATATTCTGCTTCCGTAATTGCATTTGGCAACATTGACCCAAAGCCATTCATCTGGAAAAATCTCCGCAAGAACAGAATAATGTCATCTGTCATTCTCACCTTTAAGAAGAGATATCCAGGATATGCCGTCACAACCTTCTCTGTCTGCTTGCCGTCAACGTATTTTATGATTGTCCTCTTTGGAACATTGTAATCTGTGAAGTAATATCTTGGATCAAGTCCATCCTTTTTGAGGATCAAGAATGAGTTCTTCAGAGCTGCAAGCATCTGTTCCTCGCGTCCTGATTGCACGCGGAAGATATACCACTTATCCTTTACTTCTGTGTTGACTTTACTTTGTGCATCTTTTTCAGCTATCTGCACCTCATTTTCCGCTATCTTAATTTTGCTTTTGGTATCTTTTTTCGCTGTCATAAAAAACCAACCAATTACATAAATATAATCTTCATTATTATTGACGAGGCAATCATGTCTACTATTGAGAAGAAAGATGCTGCAATAACAGTGATAACCAACACGGTAATCATCAACTGCGTGAGCTCCTTCCCCTTTAGCCAAGAAATCTTTGAGAATTCCAATTTGACCTTTGATAAGTAGTCCAAGAATGCCTTCATAATGCTATTTGCTATCACTCACTGTCAAACTTTTGCGACCTTTAAATCTACGGCTGCGGAGCACTTTTCTGCCGCCGTCTGTCTTCATTCTCTCACGAAAACCATGCGTGCGTGCTCTTTTCAGCTTACTTGGTTGATATGTCATCTTCATAACCCCTTGGGTGGAAGAGAAATTTTAATTGTCAAGGTGGGAAGAAAGTGAAAAAAAATGGAATTTTGTGTTATTTTCTTGACTTTTAAGTTAATTCAAAAGTAAAATGTAAAAAAATCTGTCTTCCTTTTTGGTTGACAGAACTGTATTGATGTATTAAAATTGTTCGCATATGTTCTTTGATGCAGTTGAAAATACATTCAAGATCTTGGAAGCCAAAGGAATAGCAAGAGAGTTTTTGTATGGAAATGCAGAACAGAAAGATGGGTTTAATATTCCTTTTGACAAACTTTTTGAAAAATTAGGTATTACAGTTAAATTTGAAGAGAATTTACAAGATGATAACGGCAAAACCATTTCTGGCAAAAGTGATTATGAAAATAACACCATTTATATCAATAAAAGTGAATGCCCTCAAAGAAAGCGTTTTACATTAGGACATGAACTATACCACATTTTAAACAAACAAAATGAAAATAGAGATAAAAACACAGATAAGGATCCACAAGAAATTTGCGCTAATGCTTTTGCGGCTAAATTTTTAATGCCGAAAGATGTTTTAGAAAAAAAATTTAAAGAATTTAATCAAAGTGTTTGGATGACGGCAGATTATTTTAAAGTATCATGGGAGGCAATTGGATATAGATTGGTAAATTGCGGATTATCGAGGTAGATATGAGTATAGAAAATGAACTAAACGGTGAGAATAAAATTCTGTTGCAAGAAATAGAAAAAATTGTGCAAGAAAGTATTAAAAAAAATACCAAAAGTATAACAGACAAAATAATGTCCGAATTGGCTAAAAAAGCTGTTGGCATCTTTATAACAATAATTGTTGCTTGCTTTGCGACTTTTGGAGCATTAACTTATTTTATTTCCGTCACCAGCGAAAACTTCAAATTAAAAGGTCAAATAGAACAAATGACAACAAAAATCTATCAACTGGAATATTCTAATCAAAAAGTCAAATAATCCATCTATCCCTACCTTGACAATAAAAACCTCTTTTAAAAACAGGGAGTATTATTAAAATGTCAGTTTTCAAGAAAATACTCACAGGCATATTGGGAGATGAAAATGCAAAGAAGATTAGAAAATACGAAGTCAAAGTTGCGGAGATAAACGCATTGGAGAGCAAAATGTCAAAGCTCACTGATGAGGAAATTCGTGCTAAAACGCAATACTTCAAGGACTATCTGAAAAAGTCAGTCAAAGGGCTGGAAGAGCAGCAAATGCACAGTAGTTCAGAAGTTGATGAACAGTTTGAGAAGAAACTCAAAGACGCTCTGGATGATATTCTGGTGGAGGCATTTGCCCTCGTGCGCGAGGCATCCAAGAGGACATTGGGAATGCGTCATTTTGATGTTCAGCTCATTGGTGGAATGGCTCTGCATGATGGAAACATCGCAGAAATGAAAACTGGTGAAGGTAAAACTCTGGTGGCTACATTGGCCGTATATCTAAACGCGCTGGCTGGACGAGGAGTGCATGTCATAACTGTAAATGACTATCTTGTAAAGCGCGACTGTGAGTGGATGGGGCGTCTGTATGGATTTTTAGGTCTGTCCGTTGGATTTGTCACCGGTGGTATGGAACAAGAAGATAGAGCCACTGAATATGCCAAGGATATAACCTATGTCAGCAACACAGAAATAGGATTTGATTATCTCCGCGACAACATGAAGGATAGCTTGTCAGAAATGGCTGTTGTGAGCCGTGGCTTCAACTTTGCTGTGATTGATGAGGTTGACAGCATCTTGATTGATGAAAGCAGAACTCCACTTATTATCTCCGGTCCGGCACAACATGATCCACAGATGTATATAATAATAAATGAAGTCATCAAACAGCTTGTCCCAGAGGACTATGAAATAGATGAAAAGCGCAAAAGTGTTCAGCTCACAGAGACAGGAAATACACACATAGAACAACTGCTGAAACAAGCACAAATCTTGGGCGCAAATGATGACTTATATGGCGCAAATTCGTTTGCATTGTTGAACTTTATACTGCAAGCTTTGCGGGCACACACACTCTTCAAAAATGGAACAGATTACATCGTCAAGGATGGACAGGCCATGATAATAGATGAATTCACAGGACGTATAATGGATGGACGGCGTTATAGTGATGGCTTACACCAAGCAATAGAGGCCAAAGAAGGACTTGAAGTCGCGCCAGAAAACCAAACATTAGCATCCATTACATATCAAAACTTCTTCCGTATGTATAAAAAACTCAGTGGAATGACAGGAACCGCCAGCACAGAGGCCGCAGAGTTCTACGACATATACAAACTACCAATCGTGTCAATTCCAACAAACAAGCCAG
>CAMNMI010000055.1 GCA_946544555.1 uncultured Rickettsiales bacterium | reverse complement strand
GTTGCAGGTTCAAATCCTGTCAAGTGCACTCAACGAGCCACGTAAAATCTACTATTCCTGCCAATACTTTCTTCATTCTCGCCATTTATTTTCTTTACATCAACAGCGATTTGTTTTTTTTCATCCAAATCAATATCAGCAACAACCTTGTTTTTGTTCACACCAAGAAAGTCCGCCGCATCATCCAAAAGTTTATTAATATCTATCTCATCCTCTTTCTTGTTGATGATATTATATTCCCTAACACTGTTACCGATCAGGTTCATAATTAATCTGTCTCGCTCGTATTTACTGTTTGCACCAATCAAAACCGCAAAAATTTTCTCATTCATGCCATATTCACCCCACGCAGCAATGTTATAGCCAGAGGCAGCAATATAACCAGTTTTATTACCTTTAAGACCGGATGCTTTCCGTTGTATAACAGTGGTTTTCTCATAAAAATCGTCATTTGAAAGATAGTCAGTTATACCAAACAATTGCGATAAATTAGGAAAATCATGCACCAGACGAATGCTCAAATTTACCATATCACGAGCTGTAGAAAAATGGTTTTTGTCAAAAAGTCCATGAGGATTTGCAAAATGTGTCTTTGTCATTTTAATTTTCCTTGCATACTCATTCATGGTTTCAACAAAATTACCAACACTTTCCGACACCTCAATGGCTAAAATTGTAGACACCTCATTTACCGAGTTAACAATCATTTTCAATAGCAGGTCATAAATTGTCACATCTTCATCCTTATCAAAATATCTATAAATACCATAAGTTGCATATTTATCTTTGTTGATCTTGTCATAAAGTCCAATTACTCCTCTTTGTATCGCAGCGAACACGACATATGCAGTCATCATTTTTGTAAGTGAAGCCGGATAAATTACAGTGTCTGGATAGTATGATTGTAATATCTGACCGTTTTTTGAATTCACTACAATTGATGACGTAAAATGCACATTCTCTTCATAAGCAAAAGCATAGCTTCCACGTGCCAATGCAAACAAAAATATCAAAACAAGCAATTTTAACCTCATTATATTAAGCCGCACATTGTTTTTATTTTTAGCACCAAGTTATCCATATCATTCAATGGAACAGGTTTGAAGTCATCAAGTTTATCAAGATTTGTCGTCAGAGGCCTTGCGCAGCCATCAGAAATAACGTCATTGTAGAACAATTTGTATTTATACGAATGCTTGCCATCATAATAAATATAGACAGGTTTGCTCTGCGACATCAATTCACTTTGGTCTACAATTGAATTCCCAGTAATAATATAGAACTTTGACCAATCCATAAATGCAACTTTTGGGCTCTCGTTTGGATTGACAGCTTTGACATAAAGATAATAATTGCAATCAAGGTGTTTTTTTATCATATCTATTGCACTCTTTGAAACACCCTGGTCAACAGAAATCAAAAGCGGCATTTTCATGTTGTGAGAAATTGTGTTTATCGTAATTGCAAACTTTTTTGCAATCGTAGGCGTCATCTTATATTGCGTTGTGTCGCGACCAACAAACACACCAATAAACTCACTGTCCCACGTCTCCCTAATTTTCTTATACTTCTTATCCATTTCCTCCGCAACCTTCTTGTCAAGTGGCTCACAGAAGTGTCCGCGATAGCGAATGGTATTTTTGCACGGAATAACACTTCTTCCGTGATGTGGGCGCAATAGTGCATCAATACACTTCCAAGTATATCTCGGATTACCAATTTGTATCAGCTTTGCATCTGGATACGAGTTCTTTTTCAGATGTTTGGCATAACGTATCATGTTTTTTCCGCACGTGACAATTATATCACAGTATTCAATGTCTCTGAACCCGTCATTGTGCTTTATTAGTAGCCAAACTGGTATGAAGAACAACAACCAAGAAGGTAGATTTATTAGTATATTAAAATATATGTTTTTTTGATAGACAATGCCATCTTTGCCAGCCAGCGCGTTAGCCAACATTATTGTTTGTGCATTATCCAATCTACTATGTCTTCTCTGCCCTAACAACGCAATAACGCGCAAGCCATCGCCGTCCTTCCCCATAAATCAAACAATCAAACTAAAAGAACAAAAACCTTCTCTTCTTTTTTTTCAAATCTTTTTTCTTGCCTTTCTTATTCCTGAAATCATCATCATAATTCCGTTTGTCTCTTCTGAAATTACGTTCGCCACGGTCGTCTCTTCTGTCTCTTCTTTCACCTCTGTCGTTCCTATCACGATTTTCAAAATTCCTTCGTCCACCTCTATCTCCCCTCTCATATCTTGGTCTTTCAGGTCTTTCAAAGGCAGAGTTTTCCTCCTTAAGCTCATAACCTTTATCCGCTCCGGTAGCTTGGTCAACCGCCTTCATGGAGAACTTCAAGCGGCCTTTTTCATCCTTGCCAGTGTATTTTACCTTCACTTTATCGCCCTCTTTTACGAACAATGTTGGGTCAGCAACTTCACTCTCCGAGAGTTCACTGATATGCACCAAACCCGTTCTGTCAAAGCCAATGTCAACTATTGCTCCGAAGGCCAAAACGCTCTTAACTGTTGCATCAAAAACCTTGCCGAATTCAATATTTCCAAGCACGCCGTCAATCATTTCCTTTGTCATGTTTGCTTGCTCATCATTGTTAGCAAATACAGTCACCAAACCACTTTCGCCGATGTCAATTTTTGAACCAGTTGTCTCGCAGATTTTCTTGATTGTCGCACCCCCCTTCCCTATCAATTCAGGAATTTGTTTTTCTGTGATTTGAATGTTGATAATTTTAGGTGCATTAGCATTTAAACCGTCTCGCGGAGCATTCAAGGCCTCCATCATCTTTGACATGATATGCAAACGCGCCTTTCTTGCTTGAGCAAGCGCATCACGCATAATCTCCATGGTTATACCAAACGTTTTTATGTCCATTTGCAGAGCCGTAATTCCCTCAGCTGGACCAGCAACTTTGAAGTCCATGTCGCCAAGGTGATCTTCGTCGGCCATGATGTCTGTCAACACCGCGTAGCCGCTATCTTCCTTGATAAGACCCATTGCGACACCTGCCACAGGTGCTTTTAGAGGCACTCCCATGTCCATCATCGCCATACAAGAGCTGCAAACAGTAGCCTGCGAGGTTGAACCATCGCTGCTTGTAATCTCGCTTACAACACGAATTGTGTACGGGAACTCCTCTTTTGAAGGAATGACTGGCGCGAGCGCTCTACGAGCTAAGTTTCCGTGTCCCAACTCACGACGTCCTGGCGCTTTTGGAGGCGTTGCCTCGCCCGCAGAATACCCTGGGAAATTGTAGTGCAATATAAATCTCTGCGACATTTCAGTGGCCGTCAAGCTATCGCTTTGCTGTTCGTCATCAGAAGTTCCAAGAGTTGCAATTGCCATTGACTGCGTCATGCCCCTTGAAAAGACAGCAGAACCATGCACCAACGGCAACACTCCAACCCTAACTTCTATTGGTCTGACCTCATCCAATCTACGTCCGTCAATACGGATTTTGTCCTCTAAAATCTGGTGGCGCACAACATCACTTTGCAGCTGCTCATACATCAAATTTATATCAACATCGTTCATCTCAACTGGCTTACCGCCCTGGAAAACCAGCTGTTTATCGGCCTTCGTGTCGGCGCAGCACTCACAATCTTCACATTTTCCTTCCTTACATTCATCGCATTTGCATTTTGCATTGCACTTGCCTTTGACGCTTTTACAAGCTTTTTTACTGCACTCACATTCACCTTCACAAGGTTCTTCTGCAACAAAATTCTTCAATTCTTCCTTCAAATTTACCAAAATATCCTTCAAAGTTGCATGGCGCTCCTGCTTATTTTGTATCTTAAATGCCTCAACAACCTTGTCTTTCACCAATTCACAGATTTTATCATACAACTTCCTCCTGTCACGTGGCTCAAATATCACCGCTGGCGCCTTGCCAACCTTGGCCGCAAAGTCCTTAATTTGCTCAACAGATGAGTTAATAATATCCTGCGCCTTTGCGATTGCGCCAAGCATCTCATCTTCGGTCAGAATTTTGGCCTCACTTTCAACCATCAAGACCGCATTAGTAGTACCCGCAACCACGATGTCAAGCTTGCTATTTTTCATCACATCTGTCGTAGGATTTACAATGTATTTTCCATCAACATATCCAATTCGGCATGCACTGATTACACCTTGTGTTGGCAATCCAGCCACTGCCACAGCCGCCGAGGCGCCTACCATTGCAACGATATCTGGTTCGTTCTTGCCGTCATATGACAACAGCGTACAGACAATTTGCGTGTTTCTGTAATATCCGTCCACAAAAATTGGGCGAATTGGTCTGTCAATCAGACGTGAAATCAATATCTCGCGCTCGCTTTGTTTGCCCTCTCTTTTGTAGAAGCCGCCGGGAATTTTCCCGCATGCATAGGCCTTTTCAATATAGTTGACTGTCAGTGGGAAAAAGTCAGTGTCTGGACTGTCCTCTTTTGCTGTGCAAACAACGCACAAAACCACCGTATCTCCGCATCGTGCGACAACCGAACCATCTGCCTGATTGGCCAAAAAACCTGTCTCCAAAGTGATTGTTTTATCACCAAATTTGACTTCTTGTGTGTAAGTCGTGAACATAAAAAAACTTCAATTAAATTTAATTTAAAGTAAATGAAAAGCAAAAACTGTAAAAGTCAAGTGAAAATATGATTACTAAAACAAAGTATCTTGGGTTTTATTTTGACAAGCATTACCCCCACCACCCCTCTTTTTTATCTCATCCAAAATGTCATTCTCTTTAAAATATGTTTTTGCAATATAGAGATCGTTTGAAATTGCCTCAGAAAGCGCCATTTTATTCTTATAATTCTGCCTCTCACGAATAAATCTTATCAAATTCACCTCAACATTTTGACCAACTAAATCACCCTTCATTCCGTCTACAAAATGCAGTTCAACTGACTTATTTTTGCTGTCAATGAACGCAATGCACTTAAAATATTCCTCGCCAATTTTTGCAATAGATACATACGAACCGGAACGGTTTTTAACATTTTTAACCCATATTTTAGCAGTTGGGAAACATGTAGTGTCATCCTTTAAATCAATTTCTAAAATCCTTCCTTCAAACACATTGTCATTTGCAACATGCGCACTCATATACTGATTTAGCTTATTCATCTGCAAATAAAAACGGTTGTAGACAATAGAAAGACACCTTTTGTACTCCGTTTGTCCCGTATCTTCAACGCCGCTTTTCTTTTTGCCAAACATACTAAACCACTGCCTTAATCAAATATGGTTGTTTACTTCCATCTTTTAGCCACCAGTCATTGACATTATAACGCTCGCATGGACCACCGTTGGCCGACACACAAGGACTCTTCAATTGCTGGTCATAGTCCCTCTTCCCAAAAATTGCGCACGCCGACACCGACATGACAAACAAGAATAGAAAAGCATGTTTTAACAATACGCGAACCATCAAAGATAAGTCAGAAATATTATTTTTATTTGTCAAGTTTTACTAACGACTAATCTGCATCGTATCCAAATCAATCTTCTGGCCGGCATACAGCTTGAAAACCACATATTGTTTGCCGTCAACGTCTGTAAAAATGTGATAATTGTCCGCATATGCATACTTCCTCTCCTTAAAGAGCTTAATATTTTCCAAATAAGCATCTGAAATGGTATTCAACAAGAAAATAACGCTATTCTTATTAACTTTCAAAATAGTCGTATCATCTGTTAACTTTTGCTCTGTTTCATTAGTGATAATGTTATTATTTATCTTGCATTTCCAGTCATCTGGGCCATTGTAGAACAGGTAGTAAATTTTCATCCAATTTGCAATAGCAACATCCTTTTTCTTCTCTGACTTGTCTTTTTTTAGCTTTTCAACTTCTTCATCAGAAAGAACATCGTAGCTTCTTAACGTGTCCTTGATGTTGTAAATCTCGTCTTCATCCTCTATAAAACCTGGATTTTTATACTTAGTATTGTTGTAATCAATATTTTGGGCTTTCTTTTTATCAAAATCAGTGAATAGTTCATTTAACAAGCCACCAAAGTCCTTGCTTGATATTTTTCCGCTTTTTAGCGCCTTTTTAATTTCACTTCCATCACTTGTTAAATCTTTAGCAGCTTCAGTAAATTGTTTTATCTTTTCGGATGTCAATTTATTC
>CAMNMI010000054.1 GCA_946544555.1 uncultured Rickettsiales bacterium | reverse complement strand
CTTACGGGCGGCGGGGAGACCGTAAACCAACCACCCCTTAGGGGAAGAGCAAGTCACAGAGCAAAGGTTAAATTATGGAAGGTTATGAGAGAGGAGGCCAGCAGCATATATAAACGTTACTTAGGGAGTCAGGAGCCCGCAAATACCGAGGTAACAAGGGAAGTGAAGGTGGAAGAACTATATCAAAACTTGCACCACCAACCCCAGATTGGGATGCCCCCACCATACTTGATACAGGATGGGGTCACACGGCCCCTAGGGCCTAACGGAGAGCTCTGGGATGAAGCGAGCATACCTCCCTATGATTCCTGGCAAGTCCAGACACGCTTACGCGACAGCATACGTCAGACACTTCAAGGTACCCAGCTCCATTGTTACACCAACCCGACCCCACTATGGCCTGTCCAACTGCTCCAACACGAAGGCCCCTTTTTCCATGCACAGGGGGTATACTGCTATTACGACGGTGAATACTCTGTAAACTGCTTAGCGGATGCCATTGTGGAGTGCATATACGGGTATAGGATATACCGCTATATAAAAAGGTGTCGCTCGCGAAATGATGATTACGATGATGAGGACAAGGAGATACTAGGGAAATTGTCTTATCTTGGGCAAGTGTTGAGAGGTGAGGTGCCCGCCGATCAACAAACACTGCAACCAGTACTAAACAAATTGTATAGCATACGGAACAACCTGATAACCATGGTCAACACTCAGCTCGCCCGAAGGGTGGAGTATAGTCCGACCGAGCTCCATAAGGACCTAGCCTTCACAATCAGTGGCGCCGAGCTGAACGGCTTAGAGACAGCCATGCATAACTGGGATGACGAAATCACAAAGCCACTAAAGAAAATAGGAGACTATAAGAGGGTAAAGATCATGGATCTGCTATGCATATTAACAGATTCTATAAGGATTGTAAGTCTGAGGAAACACAGTTTATCCAGAGGAGAAATCCAAGGGGTGAGACACGCAACTACTCTAGTGAAGAAATTGCAGAAGAAACTAGGCCAAATGATCGATGATGACATAATAGAGACCGGAGATCCTGAGCTGAATAACGATATAAGGCGCCAAATGAAAATAGTATTTATGGATAAATCGCGAGTGATGTACTCTTCCATAATCCAATCCTTAGGGAATATAATGAGACAAGGAATACTAGAATACGAAGCTAAAGTAAGGTCACAGAATACTTTCTCAGAGGACCCCGCCGTAGCCATTTCCAAATACAAGGATGTTGCCATAAGTGCACACGACATGGAGAAGGTTGTGGCTGAAATAAATGCACAACTAACCTCAGATTACGGACTGCAAGCAATAAACAATAAAAGTTGTAATGACATGGGAATGTTAGCCGACGTAGTAAGTGGATTGACCGGCATGGGTCAGTGAAAAAGACGTATTAATCATCAGTAATAAGAACCTAAACAGGATAAGGTGTTGCAGGAACCACTATATCCCTCACCGCTTAGCCAGTCCCAATTAACTGAGCCCACGATGATCTGTAATACGTGATGGAAGCATCCCTTGCGGTCAAATACTGATGGACGATGGAGTGGTAGTCGAAAGCCCTAAATATGGAACCACCATCGGAGACCTTCCCCTACCCCCTCCCAACCCTACCTATAAGTTGCTTAAATTGGGCTTCACCAAACACCTCTCTATCTTCAATCACCATAATGTTAACATGTGGGATATCAATACCCACCTCAATGACTTGCGTCGAAACCAGGATTTTTTTGCTGAAATCATCCTTGAATTGTTTCAGAACCTCATCTTTTTTGTCCTGCGTCATCTTACCATGGATAAGTAAAACTTCACTCTCATCAAACACTTTGCATAACTCACGATACCTCGTATAAACATCCATATACTTTAACCTATGGCTCTTATTGATGAGAGGGCATACCCAGAAGACCCTTTCACCCTGCCCTATTTTTTTCTTCAACCAACCGATCAGAATATCATACTTTTCATCAAGGTCAATTTCACGAATAATTGGTTCATGTTTCTTGCCAGTCGGCCGGTTTTTAATCACCGAAATAGCAATTTTATCATTATCCACCATTGTTTTCGTGTACTTCATAGGTGTAGCAGACATCATCAGAATATCCGCCTCTGCACACTTATTGACAAGCTCCATACGTTGTTCAATCCCAAAGCTATGTTGCTCGTCAATGACAATTAACCCAATCTGCTTTGGCATGTCAAATTTCTCCTGAAAAAGCGTATGCGTCCCTACAAGGATATCAACATAGCCCAACTTCATGCGCGAGAGGATGTCTCTCCTTTCCTTTTGTGGGGTATCCCCTATAATAAATTCACTATGCACACCAGTTCCTCTGCAAAATTTCTTGATATTCTCATTATGTTGTCTGGCAAGTAGCGCATTTGGTGCCATAATTATCGCCTTTTTGCCGCATTCAACTGCGTTCAAGCAAGCTATAATAGCTATCAAAGTTTTACCACTGCCTGTCTCACCTTGAATAATTCTAAACATTTTCCTTGGTTTAGCTTGGTCTGCAAAAATGTCCTTCACACACTGTATTTGCTCATCTGTTAACTTAAACGGTAAGCCTTTGACAAGTACCCGCACCAGTCGTCTGTCTCCTTTGATGGCCGTACCATGCTCCAAATCAAGGTGTTTTAGCATTATATCCAGCATTTTTTTGTAGATTTCAACCTTCGCAAATTCCAGCTCCTTCCTGTAAATAGAGCCACTGCAAATGTCCTCAATCCGCTCTGGAAAGTGTAAATGTATAAGCGCCTCCTTGAATGTTGGCAGTCCTTCCAGCACGCCGTCAAGTTCTGACAAATCCAGTTTGCTGTTTAGAATTTTCTGCACCACAGACACTATTGACATGTGGCGAAGTCCCTCGGTCATTGGATAAATCGTTGTAATTTCATTAAAGTGCATTTGCGTTACATCCAAACCGTCTTCTTCCAGCTGATTTAGCCGACAAAACTTGACAAAACTTGCTGCACATTTACTGATAATTTTTGGGTGCATCATAGTGCATTTGCCCTTGCCTCCAATACTCAATTTACCCTTGCAAAACAGTTGCCGCCCAACATAAAATCCTTCCAGCATGCGCGGAAATGCATGAAAAAATATCAACTTTACATCCACGCCATCAACGGCCTTGCAACAAATTACTACTGGCCTTTTGCTTATGGCCGCCGTATAAGAAAAAGCTGGTATTTTTGTGACAATCAATTCAAGGCAGCAGAGCTCTTCGTCAGCTATATCATGCATGCCGCCAACCTCCTTCGCGAGCTCATAATCGGAAGGAATATGCATCAAAATGTCAATCACGCGCTCGCCGGCCAATCTGATGAGCTTCTCCTGCACTGCGCCGAGTGCAAATTTTGTGCTCGCTAACTTAGTAAAAATTGTGAGCTTGCCCTCATTTTCTGCATCCTCTTGACTGTATTTTTTCAGCAATTTGATATCTTTCTTGATACCCATATTTAAACATAAAATTAGAAAATAAAATGTCAATTGTGATTTTTTATGTTGCGCTGCCCGAGGCCACGCCCTCGCCGTTTGGCACCGCTACGCTCCCCCTCGCTGCGCTCGGCGGCCAAACGCGCTCCGCGCCGCGCAACCACAATTTCACAATTAACTTGATTTTTACAAACCGACTTGTAACTACCATACAATGACTGACAGAAAGCTCGGACGAGGCATAGCAAGTTTGCTCGCCATTGACGATGATGAATTTGACAACAACGAAAGCACATTCATAAATGATAACAATAGCTTTGGCCTGAAAGAATTGCTGATTGAAAACGTCATTCCAAATCCAAATCAGCCACGTAAAATGTTTGATGATGCCAAACTGCGCGAGCTTAGCAACTCCATCAAGCACAGTGGATTGTTGCAGCCAATAATTGTTGCCAAAGGACAGAATGAGAACAGCGGAAAATATATTATTATTGCAGGTGAGCGCCGTTATCGTGCTACAAAATTAGCAGGTCTTGACAAGATAAAAGCGGTCATAATTGACATTGCAGAGAAGGACATCCTGAAAAATGCAATTATTGAAAATGTGCAAAGAGAAGACCTAAATCCTGTTGAAGAGGCCAATGGCTACAAGCACATCATTGAAGATTTTGGCTACACGCACGACCAGCTGGCTAAGGAAGTAGGCAAAAGCCGCAGTCATATCACAAATTTATTGCGAATTCTAAATCTACCAAGTGAGGTTATTATCGCAATCAAAAATGGAAACATCACATTGGGACACGCAAAAGTTCTGCTTGGGACCGATGATCCATCAAAATATCTTGATGATATAATCACAAAACAATTGTCAATTCGTCAGCTGGAAAAGCTTATTGAAAATGGTGGTAAGGAGGAAGAAAACGCAGAAGAAAATGACAGCCAAGACCCAGCAAATATCACATTTGACATAATAAAACAGATGTATACTCCTCTTCAAAAACAGAGCGAAGAACACAATATAGAAGAGGATGATAGTGGCTCCGAAACACCACAGCTAACAAAAGAGGAAAAACAGTCCATTGATGATAACCTGCGCGCCATTGAGAACTACCTCAAACAAAACAGCGGATTTGATGTGAAGCTCAAACTCAACCAAGATGGCAGTGGTAAATTGGAGGTTGATTATAAAAATGCTGATGAGTTGTTAAAATTAGTGAAGATGTTTCAGGAGTAATAATACATGAAAAGCTGTGGTAAATTCAACAAGAAAATATACATATATGTTCCAGTTGTTGCGCTCGTTTTATTGATTGCAGCTTTTTTTTCATATACAGCATATCTAAACAATAAATATAAGAACACAAGAATTATTAGATTGTGGGGAGGTCTTGGAAACCAGTTGTATCAGGTGGCTTTTGGTTATGCTTTGGAAAAGAAAACTGGCATGAAGGTTTTGTATGATACTCATATTATTGACAAGGAAGTGAAACTTGCTAAAAACAATAAGAAAAATAGAGTTTGGGTGAGATGGTATTTTGACAAATTTGATGTCAATGCTGAGAAATGGAATGCAAACTTTTTAGAAAAACGATTTATTGGAAAAAACAAATCAGCAATGGTGAAGTATGAAATATGCAACGGAAACGACTATGACTATACTGAAAAATGCTTTGATAGAGACATTGGCATTTACATGAAGCAGGTATTAGAAAATGCGGAATATTTCAAGGGTTATGAAAAGGACATACAAAGAATGTTCACGACATTGTCTGATAAATACAAAGATGAGTTGGATGAGAGAAATCTTGCAATGATAAAAGAAATGCAGTCACATAAAAATTCTGTCGTTGTGAATATCCGCCTTGGTGATTTCCTTCAATACAAAAGACATAATATCTGCAACTTTGACTACTACAAAAAAGCAATGAAAGTTTTTGACAAGATGAAAGATGTGCATTATTATATTTTTTCAGATGATATAGAAGGTGCAAAAAAATATTTCAAACCAGATAAACCGCATACTTATGTTGATATTAACCCACTGGAAAAACCATATCTTAACTTGATATTGTCATCAAGTGCAAAGCACAATATCGTTTCAAATTCAACATTTGCAATTTGGGCAGGTATGCTAAACAAAAATCCAAATAAAATTGTTGTTTGTCCGAACAGGTTTTACAAGGATGATGGTAAAATTAGCCAAAATATCTTGCAGGCTTCATTTAGTATCTATCCTAATGATTGGACAAAAATCAACATTGATAACGATGAAGCAATACAACCAAAAAGTGTTGATACAAAGCTTGGGCATTATTTTGTGAAGTGATTGTTTTTTTTTCTGCGCGGCCGCAGGCCTTGACTTGTCAAGGGCGGAGGCGGTCGGCAGCGGCCGCGCATGCCAAAGGCCCCGCACGTCCAGTGATGAAACTTGCTCTACGTGCGCAGGGGCTTTGGCGTAAAGACCCGCAAATTTTTTAAATTTTTGGCAATTATAAAACATTGGCGTTGCGCTGGGCGGAGCGAGTTTTTACTCCGAGCGGAGCCCGAGCGAAGCGAGGGCTGTGAAGCGAGGAGGTGAAAAACCGCGAGGGCGTGGCCGCGGGCAGCGCAATATAGATTGTTAGCTTGTTTTAACAAAGCAGCTTCTTTTTTTTTAACCTGCTGTTTTCTTTTTTGGTTTTATACTGCAACTTTTTTTCAAAACCCGTGTTGCGCCGCCCGAGGCCACGCCCT
>CAMNMI010000053.1 GCA_946544555.1 uncultured Rickettsiales bacterium | reverse complement strand
ACGGCGAGGGCGTGGCCTCGGGCGGCGCAACACGGGTTTTGAAAAAAAAGTTGCAATATAAGCCAAAAATTTAAAAATTTGCGGGTCTCTACGCCAAAGCCCCTTCGCACGAAAAGCACTTTGCATCACTGGACGTGCGGGGCCTTTGGCATGCGCGGCCGCTGCCGACCGCCTCCGCCCTTGACAAGTCAAGGCCTGCGGCCGCGCAACAGAACGACTAAAATTCCTCCTTGCATTTTATTATTTTCATGTATATTTGCATTTGTTTAAAGTTTTATTTTGTTATTTATGAAAAAAGTTTTGATAGCTTCTTTGAGTTTGTCATTGGCACTTGTTGCTGGTGCAAAAAAAGCAGAGGCGGGTCTTCTGGAAAGCGTTGAGAGTGCGCAAACAACAGTTAGCTCTGCATCCAAGACAGTTGACAATGCTAAAACCACTGTTAATACAGTCAAAGGAGATAGCAAATCAAGCGCATCTGATGCAAAGGCAGATACAAAATCAAAGGTTGCTGATGCTAAAAACAATGCAAAAAGCAAAGTTAAGAACACAAAGACAAGCGCAAAAAAAGCAGTAAAAAACACAAAAAAACAAGCAAAAAAAGATGTTAACGATGTCAAATCATCATTGACAAGCTTCGGTGAATAATATGAAAAAAGCTTTATTGGTAGTTTTGGTTGTCGCTTTGCTTGGTGGAAGGTCTGAAAATATGGCTTTCTCGGCTGGCAAGGAGAATGCCAAAAATGCCAGTTTAGCTAAAAAGGCCGCTGTAAAAGCAGTAAAAAAGGAAAAAAGAACTGCTATAAAACGTGAAAAGGCAGTTAAAAAGAGCGTAAAAAAGGCAGAGAAAAACGTAAAAAAGGCAAAGAAGGACCAAAATAAAGGTGTTGTCGCACACATTGAGACAAAAAAAGACGAGCACATTGATGTCATAAGCGACAGAAATATTAGCAGATTGATTGACAGCAAGGATGATATACAGAAAAACAGGCCAATCCGAGTGAGTGTGAAAGGTAAGGGTGTGGCTAAACAGTGTTTACCAAAGCAGAATATTACTCCAAGTGAGAAGAAAAAAATCAACAAGGCGCTTGAAGAAAGGAAAGCAAATTTGAAGGGATTTATACTCAAATCATTGCAAGCAAACAATATTAGCGATGGACTGACGAAGTATATTTACGACAACTTGGTACATATTAAAATGACAGTTGCAAAGGACAAAGAAGTTAGAAAAAGGACTACAATGGATTTTATAGAGAGATATAACGTTCCAGAGCGAGCAAAACAGGGGGCGATCTATAAGAAGATGTATCAGGAGGAGTTGCAAACGGTGGAGGACTTGTTTTATGTAGATAAAAATGCAATATTGACAATCTGGGCAATGGAGACAAAATACGGTGATTTCATTGGCAAGACACCCGCGTTCAATGCACTATATTCTGCGGCAATGAATGCTTACAACGCGGCACGACTTGAATACTTTACCAACAATCTTGTTATGCTTGCGAAGCTTGTGGACTATGGATATTTCAAACCAGAAGTCATATCATCGTTTGATGGAGGATTGGGTGGTTGCCAATTCATGCCAGACAGCTTTTACCGCTACGCAGTGTCTTATGACGGTGGCAAAGCTGACATCATCCACAACAACAAAGACGTGTTTGCGTCAATCGGAAATTATCTATACAGCACAGGTTGGAGGCACCATGAGGGCATATTGACGGAAGTTGTGCTGCCAGAAGGATTTGATATTTGCAAGGCAGGAATGAACACTTCTAAAAAGGTGTCAGAGTGGAAAAAAATGGGCGTGGAGGCGCATCCAAATGGCATCGGCGTGGCCAACATGCTGGATGATGAGGCTAAAGCTTCGGTCATGATTGTTGACATTGACGATACAAGCAAAAGCTTGCAGGAAAAGCGCGCGTTCCTTGTTTATGATAACTACAAAGTGATACTTGGCTACAATTCCATGCCAAAATATGGCATCGTTGCTGGCTTGATTTACGAGGGAATTGGCAATGAGTAATCTTAAAATCAGCAAACCTGCAATCGGGTGCATACTATACGTATTGAGCGCACTGTTTTCGGTGATGATAAATATCTTTGCCAAGAAAATGATGGTGCAATACAGCGTGCCATCGTGGCAGGTCATCTTCATCCGTCAGGCATTTGTTATGGGGCTGCTGATGCCGTTCATGATAAAAAAACAGTTCAATTTCTTTGACCGCGTTGCCTTTTGGCCTAACATCCAGCGCGGCGTTTTGTATGTCCTGTCAATATTTTTGATGTACACCGCAATCCAACATGTAGCAATAAACACATTTGTTAGCATCCAGTTTTTGGTGCCTGTCGTGGCGAGCGTAATGGCAATTTTTATCATGAAGGAAAAGGGCACAAAAATCCTTTGGATTGCGCTGTTTATATGTACTCTCGGGGCATTTTTGACGAAGCGACCAAGCTTTGAAAATAGTAGTGAAAATTTTTACCTTTTGCTGATTTTGTTGTTTGTTTTGATAAGGAGCTATGTTGCGGTTTTGAATAGAAAATTAGCCGTCAGGTTTGATACAGCAACTCTCGTTTTTTATAGCAATATACTAATGTTTGTGATTTCATCTGCCTTTTTCTGGGAATTCGTTCCGATTAGTTCAACTGTAATAATTATCTCAATGGTTTGTAGCGTTTTTTACTGTTTGGAGTACACTTTTGTATTCATTGCGAACAAATTTTGTACTGTTATTTCCGTTCAAGCATGTGAGTTTTCAAAGATAATTTACTCCATTGCTGGATCATGGATAATCCTTGGCGAAGGCATGACGCGCGATCAGATTATTGGTGGTTTTTTCATTGTGACTGGCTTTTTTCTTATGATTTTTGGAAAAAAGTTGTCTGTGGTAAGTAAAAAATAAAGTTACGCAAGCGCAGAGCGCGTTTGCGTTGCGAGCGTAGCGATGAACGAAATACAAACAGCGAGGGCGTGGCCTCGGGCGGCTCAACACGGGTTTTGAAAAAAATTTGCAGGATAAACCTCAAAAAAATTTAAAAATTTGCGGGTCTTTACGCCAAAGCCCCTGCGCACGTAGAGCAAGTTTCATCACTGGACGTGCGGGGCCTTTGGCATGCGCGGCCGCTGCCGACCGCCTCCGCCCTTGACAAGTCAAGGCCTGCGGCCGCGCAAAAGTTGCAGATTTCACCACTTGCAAATTAATAAATCACTATGTTGATGAAGCATGCAAAATGCAATATTTGAAATTTTCAGTGAGGAACTTCCAGCAACCCTGCAAAAAAAGATTGCGACGGACTACAAACAGTTTGCAGAAAAGGAACTAAAAACACTCGGAATTTCTATCAAAAGTGAGAACATTTTTGTCGGAATTACACTAAATCGTCTGGTTTTAAAGCTGAAAAATGCTGAAATCACCAAGCAACAACTGCTGGATTTTATTGACAAAACATTGAAGGATTTCTCAAAAACATTCCCGCGAACAATGTGCTATCCGCAGCTTGAAGTGCGCTGGTTGCGGCCAATTCGCGGGCTGTTCGCATGCATTGATAACCAAGTGTTGAGTGGAAAATTCTACGGCATTGAATTGACAAACGGGACACACATCAACAAGTTTGATTTTGTAAAATGCGGCGGTTTTGATGACTATTTTAGCACTCTTGCACGCGAGCAGATTGAAATTGATTATCAAAAACGGTTTGAGTTTGTCAAAAGTGAGATTGACGACTTTTCACAAAAACAAGCCCAGGAATACAGAAACACCAAACTCATGGAGGAAATCGCCGGCATGAGCGAATACTGCACCGAACCAATGGTTAGCACGCTTGATGCGCGGTTTAATATACTGCCATTTGAGCTGATTGAACTTGTTTTGCGCGAAAACCAGCGCTATGTCGTGTTTCGTCCGAACGACAAAAGAGAGATAAAATTCCTAATTTTCGGCGACAAAATCACAGCTGACAAGACCAAACGAGACAGTATTGTCAGAGGCCATAGAAAGGTCGTCAATGCGCGTTTGGATGATGCATTATACTACTGGCAGCTTGACGAAAACATTAAAAATGATAAGGCAAAATTGAAGAGCATTTTGTCCGCAAGAACGTTCATTGATGACATCACTTGGGGCGATTATCTCAAAAAGCAAGAGGAATTGGCAGAGGCGATCATCAGCGACAAGGCCACTCTTGAAGCGGTCAAGCAGCTTATCTGGGACACCAAACTTGACTTGGCAACTGGCGTGGTAGCAGAATTCCCAGAGTTGCAAGGGGTGATTGGTGCGTATTATTTCAAATACAGGTTCAATCCATACAATCTTGAATTTGTGAAATCATGCGAGGACACCAGGGATTATAACAAAGATGAGTGCGTGCAGGAGCTTGAAAACGAGCTTGAAGCCAAGCATTATTTTACGTTTATTGACAGAATGACCTACATTTTAGTAATGTATCAGCAAGGCAAACAGCCAACTGGCAGCGGTGATAAGTATAAAGTCAAGGCAAGGATGGATGATGTGGTGAATGTTATTTATAGCCACCAGAAAAGCGCCATGCTTGGCATAATTAGGGAGCGCGCAGACATTTACAGTTTGTTTGTGAAGAGGTATCAAAAAGTGCTTGAAGATTTGTATAAAGACACAAAAAACATCAAGCAAATAGTTGCTATTTGTGCTAAATTGCTTGATAAAGATAAGATGGTGGTTGTTGATGATGTTGTTGCAAAGCTTGCAAATAAGGACTTCATGAAGACATTCAAGCGCGTAAATGGTTATGTAAGCAATGTCGCATTTGTAGATAATGATGCCGTCAAAAAGAAGGTTGAAGAAATAACACAAGTCAACAGCGGAAAATTTGCGAGTGATTATGCCGGTATAAATGACTATCTTGATAACAACAAAATTCAGGATAACACAGAGGTTTTGACGGCTTTAAAATGGCTTGACACGATGTATAACAACGAGTTACCGTCAGAATTTTTAGAAATTGTTTAATTTTTTCTTCCATGAGGTTTTGCTACAAAAGGTACATAATTGTCCTCGTAATTACCAATTTGTTGGTTGTTGCGATGCTTTTTCGTGGGAGGAATACACCAATCAACTATTTCAAATATAAACGGATATATAACCAAAAATATAGCGAGTTGATGAGAATTAAGAAAGAGCGCGACCAAATTGAGAGAGTGATAAAACTTTTAAGTGCACAGAAGGTTGATACCGATCTGCTTGAAGAGTTGCTGCGGCAGTCATTGCAGTACTCGCGGCCAACTGAGAAGATGATAATGATTGAGTATGAGTAGTGTTAGAATTTTAACTGTATTTTTTGTGTATGCTATTTGTATTACTGGATGCAATTTGACGCAACAACCAGTAAAAACAGAGACAAAACAGGTAATAAACAACGACAGAACAGTCCTAAATGACAGTGGAAATATCCTTGATGGCGAGACAATTTATCCAGAACAAGTGAAAAAAGTGATAAAAAAGCAGAATGCAAAATATGGCTTCAACATCCTGTTCGCTGAGACAAAAGACGAGTTTTTGAAGATAGTAAGTGCGATTAAAGAAACCAAATATCCACGCGGAGTTTTTCAATATAATTCAGGACACAAATATGGGTTCATTTTTGTAAAATATAACGGCATTGATTACTGCATTTGCGTTGACACAATTCCAACATTGAGCGAATACACCAAGGATTTATTTTTGGAGAATGGCAATTTGTTCATCAAATTTAATGGCAAGAAATATCGTGCAATCATGTTTGGTGAGAACCTGCAAAAGGCATCAAAGGGATGTGGGTATTTTACACTTGGAATTTTAAAACAACTACTGAAAAACAATGGAAAATATCTGTTTGAGGTGATAGATACTGAACGAAAATACGGCACAGGAGATAAAACTAAGCGTGATGAGGCAAAGAAATCTTGCATCAGGGGCGTCAGTTTTGATGTTGTCAAGAAGACCGCGTTTGCGCCGGAGATTTATAAATACGCCCAAACGATGTCTTTGCAGAGCAACTTTGATGACAGAAAAGTCGGCAATAAACAGATAAATTTCAAAGCGTATCGCAATTTTTACAGCACACAAGTGAAGGACAAGCAAATGTCTACCAAGATTTTCCAGGTTGCACAGAAATATAAGGACTTTGCTGGCGTTGGGAAGAATAATGTGGAGAAATATAAGGAGAAGTTGTTCACTATCCCTGACGAAGCAACAAGCATGGTGGTCGTTAGGTTGTTGAATACATATAAGAAATATTTCGGGACAATTGCTGTTGATATATCTAACCCTTGAAAAAAAAAATAAC
>CAMNMI010000052.1 GCA_946544555.1 uncultured Rickettsiales bacterium | reverse complement strand
TGCTATAAAAACCATTGACAGACGCGGTGATGTTGTCATTTCCGAGCGTGTGCCAAGCTATTTAAACTGCGGAAAAGATTACATTTCCCAAAGGGTCAATAGATATTTTGATGTGATTTGATTATTGATTAATGATTAAAATTTGCTATATTCTATCATATCAATATGATTGATGATTTTTTACAGCTTTGTTGTCAAGAACGGTGGGTTAATGATATTTCTGATCTTCGGCATGAAGATACGGGACGATTGGAAGGATGGTGCATTGATTTGACACCTTATCTTAGGTTTAGGATTAAAAATCTTGGCAATGGTGATGTTCTTTTTGATCGTCCTCAATTTCTCTATAAACAAAACGAAGAACTAAAAGGTAAAGATTTTAAAACTATTGTTGATGCGCCGGTTTATAACATCAATAAAATTGGTCCAGAAGAACTATTTAAAAGATTTAAATATTTTATTTGGCTATCATTAGAAGAAGAATTTCCGTATGAATTTCAACAAATTCAGGATAATGCAGAACACAATCTTAGTAACAACCGCAACAATGCACGTGGCAGACATGGTTAAATTGTTGCGCGGCGCGGAGCGCGTTTGTGCGAGGAGCAACGCGAGGAGCGAAATACAAACCGCGAGGGCGTGGCCTCGGGCGGCGCAACATATCAATAAACAATCAAGCACCTGTCTTTCTTCCCGTAATCTTTTTTGAGTTCAACTTGGAAACCCGCAGTTGTGAAAATTTGACTTACTATCTTGCCTTGATTGTATCCAATTTCAAAGTAGGCCTTGCCACTTTTTGCTGTGATTGATTTTAGATTTCCAGCAACTGCACGGTAGAATTTCAGTCCATCCTCACCACCATCAAGCGCGAGATGCGGCTCAAAATCCTTAACCTGCTTGTCAAGATTAGCAATTTCAGCCGTTTCAATGTAAGGAGGATTGCAAAAAATGACATCAAACTGCTCGTCCGTGGTCAGTCCTTGCAGGATGTCTGCAACCATGAATTTAGCTTTTAGTCCCAATTTCTGCGCATTCAGCCGTGCAATTTGTATTGCATTTGTAGAAATATCCAACATTGTTAATTCGTATTTTTTATTTTTTTCAGCAATCTGCTTTGCAAACGATAATCCCAAACATCCACTTCCACAGCACAAATCAAGGACTTTGATATTATCTTGCATGCAATCTTTTAGTGCATTTTCAACCAAAACCTCGCTATCTACACGTGGAATAAGACAACCCTCATTGACAAAAAAGTCATAGCCAAAAAAGCATGCGCTGTTGGTGATGTATTGCACTGGTTTGCCACCAATTCTGTCTGCAAGCGCTCTGTCAAAAATGGCCTTGTGAGTGAGACCAATCTCTTCATTGCGCCTTGTTAAGAGTTCTGCGCGCGACCACTTTGTTGCATAAATCGCAATATCTTCAACATCTTGTTTGGCCTCCGAAGGCGACAAATTCAGCTCCGCTTGCAATTTTTTTTCTGAAATTGACAACAAGTCGTGGAAAGTCATATATTTTTTTTCTGGCTCGTAAAAAAATTCTTCCCGCAGCTACAACGGCCGGTTTCGCGTGGATTGGTGAATACGAGACCGCGTTTGAAGTTCTCTTCCTTGTATTCAATCTTGGTTTTGTTGAGGATTTCTGCCATGTCATTTTGCACAAAAATATGCAGTTGTTTTCTGCCTGCCTTGGCGAGAAAGTCAATGAAATTGCTGGTGTCCTCCGCCTCTTCAACGTAGCGCACCTTATACATCAGCCCGCAATGGCCTTCTTCCAATGAGAGACGGATGCCTTTGATTTTCTTTCCTTCTTTTTCAAGTTTTTGCAGGTGCGAGAGCGTAAATTCAATTGCCTCTTTGGTTATGTCAATGGAGAAATCTGCCACTTTTTTGGTAGTTTTGGTCGCTTTTTTTGTGCCACTTTGCTTTTTTTTGTAGTCATCAACAGCCCTTTTTATAGCATCTTCCGCAAGCACCGAACAGTGCAATTTTATCCTTGGCAGACCAAGCGCCTCCGCGATGTCCGTGTTTTTGATTTGCAGCGCCTCATCAAGCGTTATGCCAGTAAGTTTTTTAGCCACATAACTACTTGATGCCTTGGCCGAACCGCAACCGAACACCATGATTTTGGCATCAACAATTTTGTCATTTTTTACCTTGATTTGCAACTTCATGACATCTCCACAAGCGGGCGCGCCGACAAGCCCTGTGCCAACATCCTTTGCGTCTGCATCCAGAGAGCCAATGTGGCTGTCATCATTGTAATAGTTCAAAATATCATCGTTATATTTTGGCATATCAAGTGTAAAATCAGATATGCATGGAATATATTTGTCAAGGAGGTGTGTTGCGCCGCCCGAGGCCACGCCCTCGCCGTTTGTATTTCGCTCCTCGCGTTGCTCCTCGCACAAACGCGTTCCGCGCCGCGCAACTATTCAAAATGCTGATATGTCCGCTCTTGCACCGCATGCAAATCAAAATGTTGAACCTTGCCACCCATTTTCACATCAACTCCACGACCTGCAATAACACCACCAATTACAGTGCCAAAAGTGCATTGAACCTCTTGCGGCACACATGCAACAAGCTTGTAATCCTCTCCGCCAAAGAGAACAAAATCTTGCCAGTTTTGAAGTTTTTTCATTGCATTGTAAACTGGTATTTTCTCAAAGTCAATCACCAAGCCAACACCGCTTCTGTCTGCTATTTTAGCAAGTGCATCAATCAATCCATCACTTGTATCCATCATGGCATATGGCGTGCCATTTGTCATTTGCGATGCAACTTTTCTGCTGAATTCAACATCCGCACGAGGCATCAAATGAGTGGTTATGAAATAATGTCTCTCTTCTGCTGTAAAGATGTTTTTGTCAATCTGTTTCATTAACAAACCCAGTCCAACTGCGCTATTTCCGCATTCTCCAGAGACAACAACTTTATATCCAGCGCATGCTCCTGAACGAGTTGCAATAGCTTGCCTGTCCACTTTTTTTCCAATTGCGCAGCATGAAATCACGACCTTATCACTGCCAGTCAAGTCGCCGCCGACAATCTCAACGCCACTCTTCGCGCACGCTTTATTGGCACCAACATAAAAACCTTCAACCCATTCAGCACCGATATTTTTTGGTAATGACATCGCAACTGTAATATATTTTGGTACGCACCCACTTGCGCAGACATCACTCACATTTACCATGATTGACTTATATCCAAGCTCCTGCGGAGTTATCCATTCCATGCAAAAATGCACATCCTCAACCAAGCTATCCTGCGTCATGACAATCCCTAAATCATCTAAATAAGCGCAGTCATCGCCAATGTATTTGTTGCTAATTTGGTTTTCAATGATGTTAAGAAGGCAGGTTTCTGAGGGCATATTTACACCGCTATTGGTGCTTTAATTGTAGGATGGCATTGATAATTTTGTAGTTCAAAGTCCTCAAATTTGAAGTCAAACACGCTCTTTATGTCTGGATTTAGCTTCATGGTTGGTAATGGATACGGTTCACGTGAGAGCTGCAATTTTGCCTGTTCAAAGTGGTTGGAGTATAGATGTGTATCACCGGTTGTATGTACGAAGTCGCCAAGTCCAAGCCCGCAAACTTGCGCGATCATCATCGTCAAAAGTGAGTAGGACGCAATGTTAAACGGCACACCGAGAAATATGTCTGCAGACCGCTGATATAGCTGGCAGCTCAACTTGTTGTCTACAACATAAAACTGAAACAGTGAGTGGCATGGAGGCAGAGCCATTTTGTCAACTTCGCCAGGGTTCCAAGCACAAACAATCATTCGGCGACTATCTGGTTTGTTTTTTATCAAATCAATCACATTACTTAATTGGTCTATGACTCGCCCATCTGCGGCTTCCCAACGGCGCCATTGCTTACCATAAATAGGTCCCAAATCGCCGTTCTCATCAGCCCATTCGTCCCAAATTGTTACCTTGTTGTCATGTAAATATTTGATATTCGTATCTCCCTTGATGAACCACAAAAGTTCGTGAATTATTGACCGCAAATGACACTTTTTTGTAGTAACCAATGGAAATCCATCGTTCAAGTTATATCTCGTCTGATAACCAAAAATTGAGCGTGTGCCAGTGCCAGTCCTGTCTGTTTTGTCAGTGCCATGCTCCAAAACATATCTCATCATTTCAAGGTATTGTTTCATGCCTGGATCGTTTGTGTAAAATTGTTATTTGCAAGGGGGATTAGAAAATGATAACATAATTGCTATTTAATATCTTTGATTTCCATAACCACCATTTTGAAGAGCAGTAATGTGCCTTTCAGGAGAGTTAACAAGTTCTCTTATCAATTGTTTATTGGCATATTTATTATATTCATTTTGATTATTATATTGTGTTTTATCATATGAACTGTTTCTGTTGTCCTGGTTATGACGAAAATGCCGATGGACAGGATATTGAGGCTGACTTGCAACATTATCATTCTGCTGATTTTGTGGATTAAAAACCGGCGCCATGTTGTGCATTGTAGAATTATTATCTTGCTGAATATTGTAATTAGCTGTCAGTATTTTTATACCATGTAATTGTGCATTTGTTGCAATGACATCAGGATTGCCATGTTTGTCACTGATAATTTTTTTAATTTCTTTGCAACCAGTCAATAGATTTCTAAATCCAACATGACTTTCTCCATTAATCAAAAATAAAATGCCTGAACCTGTTATCTGTCGAACATCCTTTAATTCTCCTTCTGTATCATTTAACACGACATGCGGTACATCAAATTGTGATTCTTCCAAGGGATTTGGCTTTTCCTGGAAATATAAATTGTTATTATTGTCACTAAATAAAATTCCTCTGAAATGCTGTGGGTTAGCACTAATATAACAAATTGGGTACATAAAAAAATCTTAAAACTACCACAATAATAACACAGATTTTTTTTATTTCAACATCATTGACAATAAAAAAAATACTTTCATCAGGAAATGAGTTGTTTTATGTCCGTTGAGACGAGTAGTGATTTGCCTGTAAAGACCCTGCCTAAGATTACTGTTTTTGGTGTTGGAGGAGCCGGTCTCAATGCCGTCAACAATATGATTTTATCGCAGTTGGAGTCGGTCAAATTTGTGTGCGCGAATACAGATTGTCAAAGCTTGGCTAATTCACTTGCTGAAACAAAAATACAACTCGGAGCAAAATGCACAAAAGGCCTTGGTGCTGGTTCAAATCCTGAAATTGGACGACAGTCTGCGGAGGAAGCAATGGATGTAATTAAACGCGAATTGGCAGATACCGACATGTTGTTTATAGCTGCTGGAATGGGTGGAGGAACTGGCACAGGTGCAAGTCCAGTCATTGCAAAAGTTGCGCGCGACATGGGAATTTTAACAATCGCAATAGTCATCAAGCCATTTGAATTTGAAGGCAAGCGACGCATGGAGACGGCAAACAAAGGCGTAGCTGAACTTGAAAAGCTTGTTGACACGATAATCATAATTGAAAATCAAAAGCTTGCAACATTAAACAATATAAGTATGTCTGAGAATTTTGCGGTTGCCGACGGCATCTTGCGTCATGCTGTATATTGTGTGGTTGACATACTTGTAAAACCAGGATTTATAAACCGAGATTTTGCAGACATAAAGACAATTCTGACAAACATGGGACGCGCTGTAATTGGATATGGTGAAGACATTGATCCACGCATTGCCACAGATGCTGCAATTCACAATCCTATTTTAGAAAATAGTTCAATCGTTGGAGCAAAGAACATTCTTGTTAATATAACTGGTAACCGTAATTTAAAGCCGTCAGACATTCAGAATATTATTGACAAAATATCAGCAGAGGCGGGGATTGAGCCAAATATTATCTTTGGTATTGTCTTTGATGAGGCTCTTGGTGAGAATGTGCGTGTTTCTATAATAGCAGCCGGAGTAGAGCAGGTGGAGAAAAAAAACACTGAAGATCTAATTGAAGAAAAGCGTGATGAGGTACTGAAAAAAGTAAGGGCAAACGCAAACGAAGGGTTGGCAGAAAACAGACATGAAGCTGTTGAGACATATACGAGAAGGGATAACGTTGTTGATTTTGATCGCCACGAAGTTGTGGATGAGACACCGATTGCAAATCCTGTTTTTGCAAAGCGTATAGATGAGGATGATTTGGAGGGTGAGTGCGAAAGTATGCCTACACTGGAAGATGTTGATACGTTTGAGGCAACAGAAAGGATTGTTCGTAATGTAGATAGTGGAAATTACATTGAAAAAAAAAAAAAAATAAATAGAAGCAAAGAGGCAACGGATAAAGCAAAAAGTAAGGTAAAAGTTGCACCAGTTGAAAATGGTTTGTATGACAA
>CAMNMI010000051.1 GCA_946544555.1 uncultured Rickettsiales bacterium | reverse complement strand
CATTGAAGATGCTTTCGCTAAGCTCGCAGGAGGGTATTATGGCTCGGATGACGGGGAGGGTGTTGCAAAAATGAATTTGTCAAACGGCGACATGGCTTTTTATCAGAAGAAAATTGTCAAGCCACAGGCCACAATGTTGTGTGAAATCTCCATTGATGATGCAAAAAAGGTTGATGAGAATGCTGAATTAGAGGGGACAGTCATGATTGCTTTGCCACCAATTCCAATCCAGAGAATATCTGCATCAAACGTGAGAAATTCCATTCTTGAACGCATAAGAAGTGCCGAGAAAGAGCTTGAATACAATGAATACAAGAAACGCGAGGGTGAAATTATCGTTGGTGTTGTCAAGAAAACCTCGCCAATAAGCACTATTGTAGGGCTCGGAAACAAGGTTGAGGCAATAATCTTCCGCGAAGGACTTTTGAGGTCTGATGTCTATAAAGTTGGTGACAAAATCAAGGCATATGTCAAGGAGGTCAAGCGTAGCGACACCGACTGCCAGATTATTTTGTCAAGGACAGATAACAACTTCTTGGCCATGTTGATAGCTGAAAATGTGGTTGAAGTCCAAGATGGAATGATTGAAATCAAGGCTATTTCAAGAGCTTACGGACAAAAGGCAAAAATTGCAGTTTTATCCACAGATGGTCGTTTGGATGCAGTTGGAGCTTGCATCGGTGCGCGTGGAAGCAGAATTAAAAACGTAGTTGAAGAACTTCACGGCGAGCGCGTGGACGTTGTCTACTGGGACAGAGATTTAGTCAACTTTGCAAAGAACGCAATCACGCCAGCAAAGGCACTGTATGGTGAGTTCAGCGAGCTTACGAACTCGGTTGAATTGGTTTTACCAGACGACCAACTCAAATTGGCAATCGGTAAGGCAGGACAAAATGTCCGTTTAGCTTCACAGTTGATTGGATGTAATATCACCGTCATAGCTGAAAGTGAGAAGAAAAAAGCAAATCAAGATAAGTTCAACAGTAGCGTCGCTATCATGGCAAATGCGCTTGATTTGGATGAGCCAGTGGCACAGTTCTTAGTGTCTTCTAACATTTACTCACCTGCTGATTTGGTGTCTGTTGGAGTGGAAAAACTTGTCAAAAGTGGTGTCTTCACAGATGAAATTGCAGCGGAGCTCGTTAATCGTGCTGCATCTTATGTTGAGGATGAGAAAGCAAAAACCGAGGCCGAGTTAAAGAAATTTGGTGCTGATTTAGACATACTCAAACTTGACGGAATGACAAACAAAATAGCGATTACACTCTCGCAAAATGGTGTCAAAACAGTCCAGGATGTCGCTGACCTTGCAAACGATGAACTAATGGAAATCTGCCCTGATTGCAGTGAACAAGCTGCTTATCAAATCATCATGGCCGCAAGAAAGATTGCCTACAATATTGATTAGTTTTGATTTATAAGAAAAATACTTGACGACTAATCATATTTTAGTATAATTGTGCTGTTTAGTTGAATGGCTCAAGTTGCAAGTCAAAATAAAAATAATTCTACTTCGGTTACACCAGCGGTAGCAAGTACAACAGGTGCAAATGCAAGTCAACATACGATGCCTACTATACAAAATGTGAGTCCTAATAATGCACAGGTTTATACAATACCACCACAAGCACAGGTTATTTATACAACACCCGTGTATCAACATAGTCAACAACAGCAGGCGCCGAGTCAAAATAGCGATCTTCAAGGACAACTAGCAAGCGAATTTGTTGGCTATCTTAAAGATAAGGCGAAAGAAAACAAGACGGCGGCCCAAACTAACACACGACAAGAAAGCGGGGCTCTTGGTGAGATTTATAAACAAATAGGTGCAAAACAAGAACAAGAAATTAGCGATATATATAAAGAAAAACAAAAAGCGAAGGAAGAAAGACAAAAAGAGTTTGACAGACTTAAAGAAGAAAATGAAAAGTTCAGGAAAGAAAAAGATGAAGTAAATAAAAACCAAGAGATAGAGAATAAAATAGAAGAAAGATACGGATCCAAAATGGAAGAAAAGGATACAGAAATTGCTGATCTACAAGAAGAACTTGCTGATATGCAAGGGGCCAAAGAAATGCTGGAACAGCAAATTGATGAATTAGGAGGTATTAGCATGAAGGACATTCTCCTTGAAGAAGAGGAGTCAAGAAAAAAACACTTAGAACAACTAAAAGCAATGGTTAAAGATAACAATGATGCGCTTTCCAGTCAAACGACCAAACTGACAGATCTTGAGGGTCAACTAAACAAAAAACAAGAATCTATTGGTATTATTAAAAAGATTTTAATTTTTTTCGGTGCATCAGAACCAAAAGAAATTAATGAACTTAAAGAAAAAATTGAAAAAGCAAGAGAACAAATGAAAGATTTGCAGCAAAATGTATCGGATAGCAACAAAGAGCTCCGTGAAAATGAAAAAGAGTATCTTAAGTTTATAAACAGAAAAATAACAACTATCAATAACTTGCATGAAAATCAGAGAAACGAAGTAGAACAGCGAGACAAAATGATGCAAGAAATTAAAAACAGCAAAGAAAATCAAAAGGGAATAAAACAAATGCTTGAAGATAGGAATGCTTTGAATAGAGAGAGAAATACTAATTACATAAACCGACTGCGTATGGATGAGCAGAAAAAAAACGATATGTACGAAAAAATTAAAGGAAACAAAATGTACGATAAGAAACAAAAAGATATTTATTCAAGTAGAGCTAAATATGGAACAAAATCTATGCAAAGGGATTCAATTGGAAGAAATTGATTGATGTCAACAAATCAATGCGTGTTTTTCTCATCTTTACACCTAAACAAATCCTCCTCAAATCCCATGATGTCAGAGGTGCAAACATTGTCAACAAATGCAAAATATTTGCAGGCAATCTCGTATCGGCCACTCTTTTTTAACATATCTGTCAATGCATCACGCAGGCGATGGAGGTATAGCACATCATTGGCGGCATAACCTTTTTGTGCGTCCGTCAATTCATCTGCACCCCAATAGCTGCACTGTTGTTCCTTGCGAAGGTCAATTTTCAAAATCTCACTTACGAGTGCCTTCAAACTGTGGCTGTCTGTGTATGTCCTGGCAAAGCGTGAGGCAATTTTGGTGCAGAAAATGTTTTCAATTTTGTCAATATTTAAGTATTTCCGCATGATGGCAACATCAAATCTGGCATAGTGGAAGATTTTTTGGCGGTTTGGGTCGGTCAAAAAACGGCGCAAGTTCGGACAGCTGTAATCGTATTTGCTTGCTGGAAAGTGCACCAAGTAGACTTCGCCGCTTTCATCACAAATTTGCACGACGCAAAGACGGTCGCGATCTCTGTAATGTAGCCCCATGGCCTCGGTATCAATTGCAATTGAACCATCCAATTCCAACCCTTTTGGCAAGTCATTAACAAAATATTTCATAATAATCTGCTTACTAAAAATGTATTTGTTTTTTAATATCAAGAAAAATTAGTATCTTTTTTTCTTGCAAATAAAAAAAAACATCTAACGTTGCGTGTATGGCAAAGAAAAACAGAACATTGGTGTTATTGACAAACGAAGAAAGCGGATATTCTTATGTTCGCTGGGTTGATCCACGCAAAAACCAAACAAAATTAGCATTCAAGAAGTTTGATCCGTATTTAAGAAAACACGCACTATTCAAACAGAAAAAGTTGGTTAACAGTTAGATTGTGAAATTCGGTTTTTCAAAACTGTTTGTCATGTTGTTGTACTCATTTTGTATTGCAACGAATGTGGCAAATGGAGAAGGACTTGGCAACAAAATAGTGAGATATGCCAATAGTTTTATTGGCACCCCTTACGATAGACTTCCAATTGGGCTTTATGTTCAAAGTAGAAAGTTAATCATTGATGATGAGATTGATTGCATGTATCTCGTGTTTAGGAGCATCCCACTTGCATTAGCAGATGGCGACAACAAAAAAGCATCTGAAATTGCTTGCGACAAAATGTTCCACGACAAGTGCAAACTGGATAAGTATGGTCTTGTTATAAACTACGAAAACCGCTTTGATTACAGTGAAGACATGATTTTCAGCGGGAAGTGGGGCAAGAGCATATACGCAAATGAAGAGATGTCAACAATGGAAGGTTCAAGAATGTATGACAAATTTTATTATGTTAAAAGCCGGGATTTTATAAACAGTGGAAAACTGCAACAGCGCGTGCAAAACGGAGATATTTTGTTCCTCTTCAAGTTCCCAGAAAAGCGCTCAAAGTCGCAGGAGGCAATCGGCCATCTTGGTATATTGGAGGTTGGAAAGGATGGAGAAATTTATTTAATTCATGCAGGAGGATCGAAGCGTTATGATGTTCCACAGGGCAAAGTTGTAAAAGTTAAACTAACGAAATATTTGCAAAAAAAAAAAGCTAAGTGGGCTGGAATTTACATTACAAGAATAAGTGAATGATATTTTAAATTTTTCTCAAAAATAAAAAACTTGCTCTATTTTTCAACTCTTTCACGCAAGCTGTTTTCAATTTCAGAGCTGCAATCAAATCTTCTGCAATCGTTTTTTTTGTCTCAACGATAATCAGGCCATCATCTGCTAATATGCCACTATTTACTACATTCATCAGCGTGCGCTCGCAAAAGTTGTTATCATATGGCGGATCAAAGAAAATTATGTCAAGTTTGTCATGAAATATTGGCAAATTTGGCAGAAAAGCACACTCCGCAAGGCCATTGAAGTGCGTTTTTTGCAGGACATTTTTCACATTCTGAACTTTTTTTCTGTCGCTATCAACAAACACACAACTGCGCGCGCCCATGGAGAGCATTTCAAAACCAACAATACCACTTCCACAGCAGAAATCGGCGCAGTTCAAACCATCAAAATTAACTCCCAGTTTGTTTGTTAGAACATTGAACAGCACACACCGATTGAACGATGTTGTAATTCTTGACCCCTCACCTTTAAAACCATCACTGATTTTCACACCTTTGAAATCGCCGTGCTCAATCCTGATAGCAAATCCTGCCATAATTATTTTGAGGCATCTTCGCTTTCCTCACTGCCGAAAAAGTCAGAGCTCACTGACAATGGCACTTCTTTGTCATCACTCTCGCTATTGCTGTTTTGCGCCACCGCAATTTTACTGTTTCCCTCCATATCTTCCTCATCAAATGAGAAATCATTGGATACAAACGAGTGTTGAGATGTTGTCGTCTTTCCTTCAATGGCGTATTTTCTGATGACCGTGTCGCGCAGCTTTTCAATGTCAAGTTTGCCACTTTCAACCTCGCGCAAGGCCAAAATGGCATACTTATCATTGGCATTAACCAAAGTTTGACTTCCGCAGTAAATTGCATGTGCTCTGTAAGCTGTCAAAACGACCAACTCAAAACGACTATCAACTTTATCCAAAGTCCTCTCAACGGTTACTCTTGCCATATGCTTACTGCTATTTTATTAGAAATAATTGTCAAGGGTTATTTCACATCACTCATAATTTTCATTATGTTGCAACCGTATTTCATATTAGTGTCAGATTGATAAATCGCCTTGTCAACCTCATCTGCACGCTTGTCGTAGCAAACCGCAATGTGTTCATCTGCGTTTGCACCAGATCTGTGACCAAAACCGCTTTTCATTGCTAAAATGCTACCTGTTCCTGGTCTGCCATCATCCAATTTACTGTCTAATTGAGATGACAACTTTGAGCTCAAAACGCCGTTCCATGTGTTCATTTCATTGGCTCTACTTCCACCGTTTGTATTAATATATGTGGCTTCTCTGTGGTAGAAATAAAATATAACATTGTGGTGGTCTATTTGTTTTTTAAAGACATTGTTTTCAATTTCGTGTGGCAAATTTGCATTGTAATATTTATTTGAACCAGAAAAACCATAATTCAAATAGTGCGCCATGGTTTCACCGGATGCAAGCATTCTTTGGAAATCAAAACCAAGAAAAGCAATGCGATGTTCTTTTCCAGTTGTTGCTTCAAAACTTGCACCAGTATTATTCAACCAGTGGCCTGACAAAAAAGAATTTGCATTTTCGTAATAACATGAATTCAGAATTGATCCGTCATATGCACCTTCAAATAATCCACTTGCAATGGCTTGACGCTTAACTTGAATTGGCATTCCGTGCCAGCTTTCAACCAATTTTGGATTTAAAACTGCTCCGTGCGATGTGCAACATTTGCACCCTGTCCAGCCATTGCTTCTAACGATGTTTCTGCTGATATAATAATTCTTAAAAGCAGAGTATTTCTCGCAAGCCTTTTCTGATAGTGACCCCGGCACCACCCTATATGTATCATAAAACTGATGAAAAGCTTTCTCATAGTAATCAAATTCAAAAATGATACGTTGAATTTTAGCACGATCAACAATCTGACGACCTACTAATAAAGATCCTACAAGTAAAGATAGAATTAATAAAACAATAGAAAGTTCAATAAGTGTAAAAGATTTTTTAAATTTAAGAGATAAAGAACTTAAACTACTCTCTCTCTCTCTCGCTGCGCGAAGAGATAATATTAATATAATAATTAATAAGT
>CAMNMI010000050.1 GCA_946544555.1 uncultured Rickettsiales bacterium | reverse complement strand
GCTCTCGCCACTCTCACTGATTGACCTTCTGCTTGGAAAAATGCAGTCATCCCAGCCGGGCAGAAACACATAATCAAACTCCAAACCTTTGGCCGAGTGCATCGTCATTATACTCACCGCATCCTCTTCGTTAGTGTCGTCAACCGCCGAAGACAGGGAGATGTGCTCCAAAAATTGATCCAGTGTGTCAAAGTCCTTCGCAAAGGAAATGAACTCGCGGATGTTGTCAATTTTGTCATCAATGGAGGGGTCTTTTTGCTTTTCCGCTTGCAGCATATCAGAGTAGCCGCTCTCAAAATAAATCTTTTCAATGATGTCTTGGATGGTGTTTTTTTGGTCGCAAATGTGGTTGTGGATGTTCTTGATAAACTCGTTAAATTTGCGCAAACTTTCACTGATTTTTGGTGAGACAACGCCGCCGAAACTTGCCACATTTTCAAGTCCATCAAAGAGCGTCCAGACATTCTTTTTTGTGTATGCAACGATGTCCTCGTAGCTCTTGTCACCGATTCCGCGCTTTGGAACATTGATAATTCGTGACAGCGCAATCTCGTTGTCAAGCGTGTTTGCAAACTGTAAATAAGCTATCAAATCCTTGATTTCCTTCCGCTCGTAAAACTTAATTCCACCGATAATATTATACGCAATTTTGTTCTTGATGAAGTAGTCCTCAATATTCAACATTTGGTGGGTTGCGCGCACTAAAACAGCGATGTTGCGGTAGTTCACACCATTATTTTTTAACACATTGA
The DNA here is from genome assembly GCA_946544555.1 of uncultured Rickettsiales bacterium. Lineage (GTDB taxonomy): Bacteria > Pseudomonadota > Alphaproteobacteria > Rickettsiales > Deianiraeaceae > UBA4311. The sequence continues at coordinate 5,861 of CAMNMI010000050.1, read as the reverse complement.
TATGCTTTGATAACAGCGCGCCCTCCTCCTTGTCATTGCCGACAATATAAAGTGTGGGCTCAAATGCAGATTTTATGCCCGAGCGCAAGCTCTTTGAATACCTCTGTTTATTGTGTGAGATGACACTCATTGCGGCGTTCAGCACTGATTGATTGGAGCGATAATTGTCCTCCAAGCGGATGATTTTTGCGCCTAAAAAGTCCTTTTCAAAGTTCAAAATGTAGTCCACATACGCGCCGCGCCAGCTGTAAATACTCTGGTCGTCATCACCAACACAGCAGACATTTGCGCCCGCGCTTGCCAAAATCTGCAACCACAAATGCTGGGCAAAGTTTGTGTCCTGATACTCATCCACCGTGATGTATTGGAAGCGCCGTTGCATGTCTGACAGGATGACTGGATTTTTCCTGAAAAGCACGATGCAGAGGTAAATCAAGCTGTCAAAATCCACCAAGTTCATTGACATCAGGCGGTTGGTGTAATTGCGATACAGCTCGCCGACATCAAGGTCGCGGCGGTCATAATTTGCCAGTTTTACGCTGTCATTTGGGTCAACACAATTCTGTCGCAACTGCTGTAAAATCCATGTAATTTGCTTGATTGGAAACCGTTTTTCATCAATATTCAGATCGTTCATTGTGTTTTGAATTATCTTTTTTCTGTCGTCCTCATCTATGATTGTGAAGTTTGGCGAGAGCCCTACGGCAGAGGCGTAAATACGCAATATCTTTGCGGAAATGCCATGAAAAGTTCCAACCCACATGCGGTTTGCGTCCTCTCCGACAAACGCAGAAATCCTGTTTTTCATCTCGTTTGCGGCCTTATTTGTGAATGTTACGGCCAAAATGTTGTCTGGATTTGTGATGCCCGCCTTTATCAAATACGCAATTCTCATCGTGATTGTCAGCGTTTTTCCTGTTCCCGCACCAGCCAAAATTAGCAATGGTGTTTGATAATGCACCACTGCTTCCTTCTGCGACTTATTCAGGTTGTTAACAGAAAAATTTGTCAAATCCACAAACCAGATAAGGATGCGTGTTTTAAAATGCAACCACCTCTTGACATTTATCTCTCTTTCCCCTATACTATCTTTGTTTAATAGCTATTTTGTTTATATGAAACTTATTAATTATATTAATATCTCTTCGCGCAGCGCGAGAGAGAGAGAGAGAGAGAGTAATTTAAGCTTTGCATCATCTCTTAAAAAATCTTTTACACTTATAGAATTATCTATTGTTCTTCTTATATTATCTTTATTAGTTGGATCTTTATTAGTTGGCCGTCAAATTGTTGACCGTGCTAAAATACAGCGTATCATTTTTGAATTTGATTACTATGAGAAAGCATTTCATCAGTTTTATGATACGTATAGGGTAGTGCCGGGGAATATTGATTTAAAAACTTGCAATAAATATTCAGACATGCGCAACAATATTAACTGTTCAAACCACGTGTTGACAAGAAGCGCACCAAACAGCAAGGTGTTAAAGGGCGATCTGTCAATGTTTTCTGTTCACAACTGCTTTAATTACATGCGCGTTGTTGGTTTGATTGAGAATGAAAAAGGAATGTACGGAGGAAACACAAATGACAATGATGACAACCCAATTCACTTGGTGAAAGCAAAATTCCGTGAAGCATTTGTTAGAGGTAACAGATCTGAAACCGACTCTCACTATTTTCCATGGTCATCATATGACCACGAGGCATACATTCAGCCAATGGGTTTTCATGTTAATCGTTGGGCTGAATTTGGTGGAATAAGAAATTTTAGTAATTACATGTATTGTGGCAGTAACACTTATTTGAATAAAACATTGCCACATGAATTTGATAATAAAATTTTCCAGCAATCAATACATGACAAAAATGTATTCACTATTTTACGTGGTGATAAAAACCAAGGAACTTATACTGGATCAGTTGTTACAGCTCCTAAAACCAGCGCGATGTCAGCAAAAATGACAAGTGAATTGGATGCAAAAATAGATGATGGCAGACCTGGAACTGGAAGTATTTTGGCTATGAAAGGTGGAACAGCACATGACAGAAGCACAACGGAAGATCAACACATTGCAGTTTGCTACGACAAGCGCGCCGATGAGGTTGACAAGGCTATCTATCACAGTGGAACGAATTTGAAGTTTGGTTGCAATGTCATGTACGTTTTGGATGTATTGAAATAATTCTTGACACTTATTTTTTAGGTTTATCACTGGGGGTATGTTGGCAGAGGTTGTTGATTTTAGCAAAAAGTTTGTCATTGCAAAAAGCGAGGCAAAAATAGATAAATTTGCTGTTGGAGATACTATTACAGTGGGCTTGAAGATTGTTGACGGAAACGCAATCAGAACACAGGATTTCACTGGCGTTTGCATTGCAATACGTAAAAAAGGCGCTGGCTCAAATTTCATTGTCCGCAAGATGTCGGGCGAGGTCGCCGTTGAACGTAATGTCATGTTATACTCTCCACTTTTGGTCTACGTCAAGGTTGTCAGAAGAGGTGTTGTTCGCAGAGCAAAGCTTTACTACATGCGCAATTTGAGAGGTAAGGCAGCTCGTATTAAGGAGAAAATTGACAACAGCAAGAAGGCAGAAAAAGCCGCCGTACCTGTCGCTTCTGAAAACAACTAATCCGTTATGGAAGAGAAAGTTCGCAGCACAACTATATTATGTGTCAAACGCGGTGATGAAACGGTTATTGCCTCTGATGGTCAGGTGACACTTGGTAACATGGTAGCAAAGGGCACCGCAAGGAAAATCAGGAGCTTTCAAAAAGGTAAAATCTTGGCTGGTTTTGCTGGTTCAGTCGCGGACTGTATGACCTTGCTTGACCGTTTGGAGAAAAAGCTTGATCAATACGAAGATCTTATGCGCTCATGTTATGAGCTTGCAAAAGAATGGAGAACAGACAAGTACATTCGCAATCTTGAAGCATCGCTCATTATCACAGACGGCAAGATGATTTTGTCAATGTCTGGCGATGGCAACGTGCTTGAACCTGAAAACAGCAACATTGCATCGGTTGGCAGTGGCAGTGTGTTTGCTATTTCAGCAGCGCGCGCACTATATGAGAATACAAATCTGTCAGCAGAGGAAATCGTGAAAAAAGCCATGCATATTGCTGGGGAGATGTGCATTTACACCAACCACCATTTGTCTATTGAGAAGATCAACACAAAAGCACAAAAATCTGAGCCAAAAGCAGGAAAAGAGGCACAGAAAAAAGGGATTTTCAAAAAGAAGGACAAAAAAGAAGGGAAGAAAAAATAATTTATTTCTTATCATTTTGTTTTGCCAACTGTTCGTTCACCTTTTTTACATACTCGCTATTATCTATTATTTCCCAATCTTCCGGATCTTGCGTTTCCCTTTTATTACAACTGCCTGTACTCCAACACAGCGGTTCAACAACAATCTTGTCAGGATTTTCATTTAGCCACGCACCCCACCACGAGAATGTGCTGTTTGCAATGATATTATGCTTGCAGTGTTTCATTAACCACATATCTTTATATCCGTTCAATTCATCGTTGAGGTCAACAAAAGTGTGAGCAGCTGAAAATTTGATATTCTTTTTCACCCAAGGAATGTCATTTGAAAAGACGAAAAAGTGCAAATCTTCCATGCCCGCAAACTTCGCCATCGCCTCTTGATAATAGTTAACATCCAAAACATTCCATGAATTATATTTCAGAAAATCACCGCGCCTTATGTGAATGGAAACGGAGTTCTTGTGTGATTTGATTTTATCAAGCATTGCCTGATTTTTTGCATCTAATTTCTCTCTGAGTGTGAATTTTTCAAGCAACTCTTGCCTGTATTTGTTAAGATATTCCACATTCATCGGCATTATTTCAAAAATTGCGTTTCTTCTTTTTGTTTTTTTGAAAATTTTTTTATATTTACCTATATATCCAAAAGTTGTATTATATACAACTTTTGCATTTGCAGGTATTTCCACTTTTTTGCCACCAAGATAAATATCATGAGGATATTCAGTTGTTCCTTTTGCTTTAACAAAGACAGGACTGCTATTTAAAACTTCTTCAACTTGTTCTTGGCTTGCGATTGGCAAATCAATATTAAAATATTTCAATCCATACAATTCATGCTTGTTTTGTGTATAATCAAAATATGTCAAATCATACAGCATTTTTTTGCCAGTTTCACGTTCAAATATATGGCCAAATGCATACATATACATTTGGTTTCCTAATCCAAAGCTTAACATATATATATATATATATGACTTTAACATCCCTGTTATTAGATAAACAGTTGCGGCAATAATAAATAGTAGCGAAGAGATGCAAATTTTTCTATGCTTTTTGATAACATTTTTAACTTTTTTAAAATCTAATATTTCCATAATCACTCACTCCTCGACCTCACAATTCGTGTAAATCTCGTTCACATCATCAAGCTCGTCAAGAGCATCCAGCAAGTTGTTATATTTCTTGACAAACTCTGCATCGCCGGCGGCCACGGAGTTGATGTCTAAATAGTCATTTGCCTTCCACACCCAACTTGCATTTTGAGGATCTTTGCCGAGCTCTTTTGTGATGGCCGCAACGACATCCAGCATGTTTTCAAGTCCTGTCTCAATGATGTAGATGCCTTTGTCCTCGTCATTGTCGGGATCGCCGTCCTCTTTTTCTACGTTGTCCGCGCCCGCATTTACGGCCACCTCAAACATTTTGTCCTCATCACAAACATCGGCTGAGTAGATAATTCTGCCAATGTGAGAATACATGAATTCCACGCTGCCTGTCTCCACGAGCTGCGCGTTGAACTTATTGAGAATGCCACGGATGTCGCTGGCCGTGCGGTTTTTGTTGTCTGTCAGCCCCTCAATCACGAGTGAAATTCCGCGATCAAAAAATGCATTATAGCGCACACTTTCGTAGTTCGTGGTATCCTTGTCGGCCTTGGCAATGGCAGCAGTTATCCTGTCCTTCGGCATGTTGAGCGTGCGTGCCTTGGCAACCAGTATTTTCAGCTTCGGATTGAGTTCTGGGTCAGGAAGCCCGCCCTTGACGGCGATTGCGATGTCTCTGGCGATTTTAGTGAAAATCTTCGCCTTTTTTGCATCGTTTGCTCCCTTTTTAAACATTATATTGTGCGCATGTGAGTGGCCGGCCATAAATACTACTTTTTACTATCATTTTCCGCAATTGTGTGCAGTTCCTTATTAACATTCACGAGGATATTCAGCGACTTTGACACGATGTCCTCATTCTGTTTTAGGTAGAAATCACCGTCCGCCGAGACAATAATTTGTGATGCATCAAAGCACATCAATATCTTCTTTCCTGCGGAGAGGATTTCCTGTCTTGTTGGTGTGCGGCGGTCAAGCGGGTCAAATAGACCAAACCCAATAATAATTTGCGGTTTGTAGCTCACAAATGCGTCCAGCACTTCATGCCCCGAGCGTGCACTTTCTATCAGCAACATGTCAATGTGCAGGCGGCAGAGCTCCTCTATTATCTCGTTCAGATAGACATATCCACTATAAAACGCAATGCATTTGATGTCTTTCAGCTTGGAGATGAAATGGTTGAACTCTCGGCAGATATTTTTGACTTGCTGCACCATTTTTGACGGCTTCAACAGTAGGTTCGTTGTTATAGTTGTATCGTTAATTTGCAATATGTCAATCTTTGCAGCATTTTCATTGATGATATCAATCAAGTCATCACCAATTTTCTGTTTGACAATTTCTGTATCTAAATATGGGTTGACGAACGCCGAATTGACAAAACTCAATGGGCTTGGAATTGCAATTTTTAGTGGCTGCTTTGTCTTTTTTCTAACCGCATCAACATATTTTTTGAAGTTCTTTCCTTGAACTGTTGGGA
>CAMNMI010000049.1 GCA_946544555.1 uncultured Rickettsiales bacterium | reverse complement strand
TCTGCTATCGTGTGGTAAAAAAGGCCAAACAGCTTGGCGCGCAGACAAAATTTATCCACATTGTTGCACCGAGTGTATGGGCCTATTGGAGCGGCCGCGCAAAGAATGTGGTGAAATATTTTGACCATTTATTTTACCTCCTGCCATTTGAAAAAAAGTATTTTCCAAGCAACGACAAGGCCAAAAAAAAGGAGGAATGGGGCGAAAAAAAATACATCTCACAGGACAATAATGAGAATGTTGAAATTGCGGCGGAGAGTGCTAAAACAGAGATGCCAGAGTGGTTTTTGCAGGACATTGAAAGTTGCAAAAAAAGGAAGAAAGTTCAAACTGCAAGATGCAATAGTTTTACCTCAACTTTTGTTGGTTTTCCTGCAACTTTTCAGGAGCGCGATGAAAGCATTATTAAGGACAAAAAGCTGATTGGAATAACGGTTGGAAGCCGCCGCGGAGAGATTGAACGACACAGAAATATAATATTGAGCGCCCTTGCAAGGTTGCGCTTGATGGATAAAAATTTGCATTTTGTTGTGCTTGCAACGACAGATTTTCACGAGGAATTGCAGCAGTTTTTCGCGCCCGTCAAGAACATTTCAGTTGTCAGCGATGAGGCAGAAAAGCGCCAAATGATACAAAAATGCCAGCTTGTCATATCAAAATCTGGGACGAATTCCATTGAAATCGGGGCGCTCGGCACGGCCATGATTGTCTACTATAAAGTTGCCAAAATGACAGCTATGTTTGCACGCATGTTCGCAAAAATCAGGTTTGTGAATTTGTTCAATATCACTATGAATAGAATGGTTGTGCCAGAATTAATTCAAAATAACGCAACCGCTGAGAACATCGCGAATATGGCATATAGAATGATTAATAACGATAAAATTCTGGACGAACAGCTAATAAATATCAGGCATGCAATCTCAATTATGCAAAACCAAGATGGCGAACCGATTGAAATTATTTCAAATTCTCTAAAATGTATATTTAATGATTATGGAAATAAATGAAAACGATTTCAAAACAATAGAAAAGTATAACAAAATAGACGGTGATGCAACAGCAGCGGACATCAGGGACAGATTAAAGGAGCTAATTGCTGGCGAGAGTTTTGTCCCGAAAATTGTAATTATTCAGGTGGGAAATGACTTTGCAAGCACAAAATACGTCAATCGCAAGAGGAAAGTGGCTGTGGAACTTGGAATAGATGCAGAAATCAAACACTTTGAAAAAAGCATCACAGAGGTACAGCTACTGGCCGAGATTGACAAAGTCAACAATGATAATTCCGTTCATGGCTTTATAGTGCAAATGCCGCTGCCAGAGCACATAAATACATTCAATGTACTAATGCATATTCGTCCGGATAAGGACTTAGATGGGTTGTCTCCACTCAATGCAGGGCTGTTGCACTATTCAAAAAGCGTGCCGTATTCTGTGGAAGAGGCACTAAACAAGCATGTTGATACGCATGCGCTCGGCAAAACACTTCCATTCATTCCTTGCACGCCGCTGGGGTGTCTGCATTTGATTACAAACATGATAAATCCATCAGGAAAAAACGCGATTGTGTTCGGCAATTCAAATCTTGTCGGGCGACCAATGGTGCGATTACTTACGCAAGCAGGTGCAACAACTACAACCATCCACAGTAGAAGTAGAAGTATAGACCATTTGCTGACACATGCAGATATTATTGTCTCGGCCACAGGCGCAGGAATTGACATTGACGCAGATGTCATCAAGCCAGATGCAATAATCATTGATGTAGCAATTCGTCCAGACGAAAACGGTGGAATTTGTGGAGATTTGAATTACAAAAAGCTGGTGCTACAAAACCACATTACACCAGTGCCAAAGGGTGTTGGTCCAATGACAGTAGCATGTTTGATGTTAAACTCTTATCTTGCTGGATTAGCACATAATTAACCGCCAAAACCATTTATTCTAAATACAAATCTATATGATGTGATACTTGGCAGTCCAATCATTTGCATGTTGTTTCTTGTGATTATAATACCAACACGGAAGCAGCTGAAATCATACATTGTTCCAATACGGTAGTATGTAAAGTCAGGTTTTTTCCATCCATTCTGTGTTTGCATACCTGATATGTTATAGTTCACAGATGCGAATATGCGCCATCCTTTGAAAGGTTTTACACTCCCATAGAAAGATAGCATATCAAGCTTTTGTCTGAAAAATGTTGCATTTTTGGAGAATGCATCGTAGTTAATAGAGAACGTAAAATATTGGCCTCCATAACCAAGTTGTGAACCCAACATTCTTATCTCTTTTCTATGTATGTCATAGTTGAAATATCCACTTGCATAAAATCTGTATGCTTTCACCCCAACATTTCCCATAAGATCCGAAACTGTTCTGCGATAACCACTGAAATCAGCCAACAGTTGTTCGTTCACACTGCCATCCAATCTAGTATTGTTAGCTAATCCACCATATACTTCAACGTCCTTGGTAAATCTGTGTGTAAAGTCAAATCCATATACTGCTGACAGTCCTCTATCAACGATACCAAGTCCGCTGCTCTGCATCAAGTTAAATGCATTGTGGTAATTCATTTGCATACCAAAGTTGTCGTCAACTGGCACATAAATACCTCTTCCATGATTTGGCGAGTAGCGCAGTGCGACTTTTGGATTGAAAATTGTCTTTCCAAGTGATGATTTAATAATAATTGGATATTCTGCTTGCAGTTTGTTGAAGTTCAAGAAATGATAACCATGATAGCTTCCGCCATCACTTCCGACACCCCAACTTGCATATCTTGACATGTAGTAATAAGGAGAAGCAAGCAGATTGGCATAATTCCCGAAGAAGAAGTGCAATGCATTTTCCCTATTCATTTGAATACCAACTGCATTTGCAAGCATTGAGTTTGTCCCATTACGAAACTGGACATTGTCATATTGGTTTCTTATCATCGTATCAAGTGTCAATTTTATTCCATGTTTGGTTTTGTATGGCAAATTATAACCTAAATCCAGAGCTCCCGCAGTGTGTGTGAGGCCCTCCTGTCGGTTTAGATAATATCCATGGAAATTGAAGTAGAATTTTCCACCAAGAAGATTTTCTTTAAAGTCATGATGCGCCCGCAACACCGGGAAGACCAGTGGAATTGTTTTCTTGTCAAGATTTAAAATCATTGGCTGATAAGTGAATACCTCGGCGGAATAATATCTGTTTGGACTAACATCATAAAGGTGGGCGGAATTTTTCTGTAATTGCCTATAGTCAAGCTTGTAGATATACAAAAACTTGTTGTCGGATGTGTATAGTTGATCCAACCGCAAAAATGTCGTTGGAGAAAATTGCAACTTTGAATTAACTTCCAGAAACCAACGTAGACCTTTTCTAATTTTACCCTTTGCATCAACACTTCCATAGCCAGTTCTATCGCTAACCTGTTGCGTCCAATCGGTCAACATTCCGCTGATATAGTAGTAATTTTGGTTACCATATTTGTTTGCTATAAGATGTCTAAAACGGAAATTTGTACTGCTTTCACGATAGCGATGCAAATCCTTTAACATCATTTCGTTATGCACGCCTTTGTATGGAGCTGTCTTTTGTCTATATACGTTTGAAAAATTAAAATATTGCATTCTACTGACAGTCAAGTCCATGTTGTCATTTATTTTCCAGTGAAATGGCAATTCAACACCGAATTGTCGTAGCCCGAACAAAATTGGCCTTGGCATAAGGAAGCCGGTATCTCCACTGTCATCAGTATGCATTGACATCTTTGGTAGATAAAACACAGGAATACCGAATATTCTAAAAACGTTTTTTCTCATGGTTATCAGCTTTTGAGCGTCATCATACTCAACACTGTCAGAATTTACAGATATTGCTGAAGTTTTTAGATCATCATGCAGCTCTTCATCCTTGTTATCAAGTGGGTTGACACCGTCTGGCTTTTTCAAAATCTCCTCCTCTGTTGTCATGTTTGAGAATTTGTTTTTTCTCATCTCCTCAACTGCATCATTTTGGAACAACTTGCACGGACACATCGTTGCATTTGTCATGTAATATAAATTGCCCTGCCTGTTCGCTTGTGTGGTGTATATCTCTGTGTGTGGTCTGTTTGGCCCAGGAAAAATTTGCGCATTTTTAGCTCTACCGCTTGCACTGCGTTCATCGTAAAACAACGACTTTGCAAATATGATGTGATTGTCATCTGTCCTAAGTTTTACGCCTCCTTGCGCATCAATAGTTAGTTTTTTAGAATTACCGCCATCGTTATTTTTTGGATCTTGTTGACTATCCTGTATTGCGTCAACTTCATCTGCATTCAATAGAATATCATCTCTTTTGACAATGATATTCCCCCTTGCCTTCCAGAAATCTTTTCCGCCTTTTAGATAATCTGCTTCAACCTCTGTTTTATTGGATGTTTTTTTTTGCTCTGCAAGTGCAACATTTGACAATAATGATGTATATATGGCGGCATGTAATAGGATTTTTGGCGTGCGCACAAATAAAATAGAGATGTATCTTAATATACTACGCACAAAAAACAACTGATAAATGAGTATTACTGTTGATTTAATTTGCAACAGTTATTTGATTATATGGTTGCGCGGCGCGGAGCGCGTTTGTGCGACAAACGAAGTGCGGAGCGAAATACAAACCGCGAGGGCGTGGCCTCGGGCAGCGCAACATAAATTAATTGGTTGTTTAACGAAGTATCTTTTGTTAAATTTTAGTTAACCAATACCATTAGATTTTTCTTTTTCTTCAATTTTTTGATTGTTGACTGGTTTCATATTGTTGCGCTCTTGTAAGAATTTTCTGATTTCCTCTTTCTTGGAATTCCACTCGTTCTCATCGGCAATTGCTATTGTAGCACTATATCTTTCATCAACCTTTTTTGCAGCTTCTTTATAACTAAATTTACCTGACAAAACATCATTATATAATTTTGAACTTTCCAATAGCTTTGGCTCTCTTTCCAACAAATGTTGTAAAATTTCATAATCCATTTTCATCAAAGCATAGTCGGCAAGGTTATAGCCTTCACTATCTTTTTGTTGTAGACATTCCATTGGTGCCTTATCAATTAACCAATGAATTAATTCAGCGTCATTCTTTTGGAATTGATTTTTATGATTTAATATTTTTATATCACCTTTTCTTTTACTAAGTTCGTCAATTTGATCATCGCTATCTTTCATTTGTAACAAATAAAAGTATCCAAATCCGCCTCCAACATCCTTGAGAATTGCTTGATTATTTTTGTATTGTGTTAATTGCTCAATGATTTTTTCTCTTTGTTTATCAGTTTGTATTAATTCTTCTTCTTTTGAATTATCGTATTTTTTTGCTATCGCGAACATTAGAAAATTTTTGCTTGGTATTTCTTCTCCACCCATTTTCTTGCAATCATCATATTTTGTAAAAGGTATTATATTCTGCAATTCTTTACTTTTTCCGTTTTTAGTTGCTATTTCATCTATCAATTTTAGCAATCTTAACGCATAATCCGTTCTGTCATTTGCTATAAACTCATGGAATGCAGTATTTCCATTTTGCGAGGTTAGGTTGTATATCCCTTCCAATATATCCTTGCCATATTCTTCTTCTATCTTTTTTAAGATTTCATTTGAGTGACTTCCTCGTTCAAGTGAAAGTCCTAATGTTGGAAAAAGAGCTACATATTTTTCTTGAGTATAATCAATAAACTTTTTATCATTTTTGTTCATAAAATCACATTAAACCAATGTCATGATAACGAAAGAAAAAAAACAATCAAATTATTTTTGTTTAGTTATATTGTTTTTTTTGTGTTGCGCTGCCCGCGGCCACGCCCTCGCCGTTTGGCTGCGCCTCGTTCCTCGTCGGCCAAACGCGCTCCGCGCCGCGCAACAATTCTTAAAATATCTGTGGGGTGGTATCTATATTTTTTTGACATTTTTTTTGAAAATATTATAATCCATTTGGTTAATTAAATGTTCTTTTTATTCAAGCCGAAGGACGCAAACAACAGGGTTGAAAAGCACGAAAAGTCATTTTCAAAGATGGTTCCATACACCTATCACTACGATGAGAACACAATTTTAACCACATCAAACCAATTAATATCAGTAATTAAGCTGATTGGTTTTTCATTTCAGACAGCAGACGACTTTGAAATAGACAGCAAGAAAATTTTGAGAAACAACCTATTTAAAGGTATGGCCGTAGCGGGATTATCAATGTATGTGCATATCGTAAGAAGAAAATATAGCGCATTTCCAGAGGGTGATTTTACAAACGAATTCACTGATATGTTGAATAAACAGTGGAAGAAAAAACATGGGCCAGATAGAACATTTATCAATGAGTATTATGTTACAATTATCAAACAAGGGCCGGACAAAAAAACTGCATTCTTGAAGACAATGCTTGCAAAGTTGAAAGGTGAAAGCGGTGCCAATGACAAGGCAATGAAAGATGCATATATGGATCTTGAAGAAATTCGCGACAGGGTTTATAATGGTTTGACTGCTTACAGACCGCAGTTGCTTGGAATTCGTGAAACGGAAGATGGCTATTTCTCGGAAATTTGCGAGTTCTTAGGGCGCATTGCAAATGGTTGCTACGAGCAAAAAATGCTTGTCCCACGCGGAAATATTTCAAAATACATTAACACGCAGAGATTATATTTCGGTTTTCGTTCAATGGAAATATTCGGGCCAAACTATCACAGATTTGCAGGAATGGTAAGCATAAAAGAGTATCGTCCAGAGAGTTATGCTGGTATTCTTGATGGCTTCTTGAGTATGCCGTGCGAGTTTATTATCACACAGTCATACACATTCACGGACAGAATGAAAGCTATTTCAAAGATACAATTACAGCAAAGACGTCTCTTGCAGTCAGATGACTTGGCCGTCTCTCAGATTGCGGAAATAGACAAA
>CAMNMI010000048.1 GCA_946544555.1 uncultured Rickettsiales bacterium | reverse complement strand
ATCACAGCGAGCGAAGTGTGTAAATCAGTGGTGTGTTATACAGATAATGAGCTTGTAAATGAGGGAGCGGTTATCCATCTTCAAGGACAGACAAGCTCTGGTAAAAGCCACTTGTTGAGTGCAATGAAGGCATATTATCAGAAAATGGGTGGCAAGATTTGCTTGATTACGGCATCCAACTTTTTGAGACAATATGTCAGTTCCGTCCAGCAAAAAATGGGGTTTGCGTTCTATGATGAACTGCTTGAAAATGACATAATTGCAATTGATAACATTGATGATTTGCTTGGCAAAAATGGCACGTTGCATGCGCTAAAACAGCTGGTTGGATTGGTAATTGAAAATAACAAATTTGTTGTTTTATCATCAAGGTTAACTTCGGCAGAATTGTCAGAGAAAAATAGTCATCTGAAAAATATTCTTTCAAGTGCTTTGTCATTATCTTTGGGCGAGCATAATAACGAGGTAAAGTCAAAGATTTTGATGAATTACATAACTGAAAAAAACATGAATGTGCCAATTTCAATTGTGCGAGAATTGACTGAAAAACTTGATGGAAATGTCCGTGAAATGAAGAATTATATCAAGAAATTATCAATCGTGAAGTCAGTCAGGAAGTTTGAATTGAACTCATCTTTGGCAATGGAAATTTTGTCAGAGGGTCAAGAAATACAGGTATCTCACAAACAAATTTCAAATGAGGAAATTGTGAAAGTAGTGAATAATTATTATAAACTGCCAGAAAATGTATTGGTGTCAAAAATCAAGTCAGCTAATGTTTGCAGAGCCAGAAATGTAGCGATGCACCTCATGAGGACAGTCAATAATGCAAACTTTCAAGAGATAGGAAGGTGTTTAAATAGAACTCACGCGACAGTAATTGCAGGACTGAAAAACATCCAAGTTATGCTGGAAAATGACAAAAAGTTGCCGGGGGAGGTAGCAGAGTTGAAAAGCAAGATTAACCCCTAACTTGATTATACCGTTTAACCTGTTATAATAGCAGGGAATGTGGATAAAATTGCAATTTCACACACGAAGTTTTATAGGCACATCTATACGCATAACCAAACTGCAAGTAAAAAGAACAACTCTTTCTCGCAATACAAGCTACGTAAGTATTATCCCGTTGGTACTCTGTTGCGTCAGTTTGGGGACGGTCGTTATCGGTTTAATTGCTGGAACAATAGCACATATCGTGCGAAAATCACGCAAAAGCTCAACACCAGACCTTGACATACCAGAAACACCTCCTTCAAAAACACAGGAATATACGAACACAACACAACAAGAAGTAAAAACATCCCAAAACAAAGTCATTCAACAGGAAGTGGCTAATAATATAGCTCGCTTAAATACTAATTCACTACTGGCAGTATACAAAAACATGAAATAATGTCTTCTTGACTTTTATTTTTCATTCACTTTCCTCGTTTGATTTTATATGTCTCTCGCGTTGAAAATTAGCAATATCAGTAAAAGTTTTGAGATAAAAAAGAGATTTAGCAAACAAAAGACAACAAAGGTTGTTTTAAATAAGTGTTCCATTGATGTCAAGGAGGGCAGTATTTTCGGGCTTGTAGGACTAAATGGAATTGGTAAAACCACGTTGATAAAAATCATGTTTGACATGTTGACACCAGACGGAGGAAAGGTTGAGTTCTTTGGCATAGACCACAACAACGCTGAGGCACGTAAGAATGTGTGCTACTTGCCTGAAAAGTTTTCACCATCTCAGTATTTGACCGGTTATGAGTTCCTGTCAATTTCATTGTCATTTTTTGGCAAAAGTTTAGACGAAAAAGAGGCCCAGAGAATAGCCAAAAGCATTGATCTTGACCCTAATGTCTTGCAGAATGTGATTGGTAAATATTCAAAAGGAATGGGGCAAAAATTGGGTATAATTTCATGTCTGTTGAGTGGAGCAAAATTGCTTGTTCTGGATGAGCCAATGAGTGGTCTTGACCCAAAATCACGTATCAAATTGAAAGAGGCCTTGAAGGAATATGCCAGCAAAGGGAACTCAATATTTTTCAGTTCACACATCTTGGAGGACATTGGAGAAATCTGCGATGACATGGCTGTTTTACACGATGGAAAAGTGAAATTCAACGGTTCGCCAAAGGAATTCCGTGAGAAATTCAAGGCAGACACAGCTGAAAAGGCATTCTTGAACTGCATTGACGAGAAGTAATATGGTCATATACCTTGTATTGGCATTTTTCTTGTTTGCGCTGTATAATGTTATCGTGGAGCAAAATCTCTTCAAAAAGATTATTTTTTCATCAATCATGCAGTCAGCGGTGATAGTATATTATATCATCGTGGTATGGAACCCATCGCTTGCGGCACCGTTTTATACAAGTTCAAGCAGCAACATGTTTGTTGACCCAGTGCCACAGGTACTTATGTTGACAGCTGTGGTTGTCGGATTTGCTACAACTGCACTTGGATTGGCTCTTGTTGTGCGCATAAAAAGAAGGTTTGGCACCATAATGTATAACGAACTGGAAGACAAAAAAGAAGCAGAGTTGAATAAGTGAATTCGTGTTGGGTGCCCGCAGCCACGCCCTCGCGGTTTGTATCTCGCTCCTCGCTCTTTTGTCGGTGCTCCGCCCAGACCCGCTCGTAGCACAAACGCGCTCCGCGCCACCCAACACTATTTCCTCTTCTTTACCATGCTCATCAGCATTTCCAAATCAACAACTTTCAGCACCAAACACAAACCAAAGTGAGACATTCCTGCAGCTCCAAGAGCTATCAAAATAGGCATAAACCGCGCCAAAGTCAAGACAATCACGCATGATGAAATTGAAATCAACAACACCTTCATGCAGTGGACGAAAAGTGTTTTGTTGCCAAACAAATTGCCTTGTTTGTAGAGTAAAAATGCGGTCAAAAGAGATGACAGGACTTCGCTTAATGTGGTGGAGATAATCACGCAATATTTCCCAACAACATGGAACAAAATCAGGTTAGAAATTACATTGAAACACAGTGAGAATATGCCAATTTGTAGCGGAGTTTTTGTGTTTTTCTGGGCGTAAAAGCACACAAACAATATCTTTGAGAGAATGTTGAACGGAATTGACAAGGCATAAATACTTAACATGGTGGCAACAATTTGCGTGTCGGTGGCCGTGAACTCGCCGCGCTCATACATTAGCTCTATAAACGGAGCCGACAGCGTTGAAATCAACAGCGCCGCGGGAATAGCAAAAAAAGCCGCAATCATGAAGCTGGTTATCTGAGTATGCTTGATTTCATCGTGGTTTTTTGAGGCAAACGCCAAGCTCAATGTCGGCAAAATTGCAATGCTTAAACTGTATCCAATCAAACTCAACGGAAACTGTCCTATCCTGTCAGCATAATATAAATGTGCGATGGTGCCCGGAAAATAGCTTGCAAAGATGTTATCAACAAATATATTTATCTGCAAAATTCCGCTACTGATAACGGCCGGCAAGAGCTTCACAAGGAAACTTTTTACATCACCTTTTTCACCATTTGAGCCACGAAATGATGGGAAAACCGCTCTCCGAATGCATGAATATGACAAGAACAGAACTTGCAATATACCTGACAAAATCAACATCCAGCAGAGGCACTGACCTACATTTTGGAAGAATGAGTGAAATAAAATCAATCCAAGTGCCAAGGTTAAATTCATGAACGTTGACACAGACGCAAACTGCCAGAACGATCCAATGCTGTTTAGAATTCCGCCAAACAGTGCCGCGATACTAATACAAATGATATAAGGAAATGCAATGCGCGACAGGTTGACTGCCAGATTGAACTTCTCAGCATCATTCAAAAATCCCGGATTTATCAACCGCACAACAGTCGGCATGAATATCTCCATGATGATTGTCAATGCAGTCAGCGCGAGTGTCAGCAATATCATTACATGGCCTGCGAAAATTCTGGCGCGCGCTTTGTCATCCTTGGCCTTCGTGGAGAAAAACGGCACGAACACATTTGACATTGCTCCATCTGCAAAAATACGGCGAAAAGTATTTGGCAAACGGAATGCTACATAAAATGCTTCGGCAACAATGCCTGTCCCCAAAAAGCGCGCAAAGCATATGTCCCGCACAAGTCCTGCTACACGCGACAGAAAAATATTTGCAGAAATCACAAACGCAGAAAAAAATGGCTTCTTACTGTGCTTGTTGCCACTATTTACAACTCCTTCCATATTCACAATTAATTATCGTTATTATGTTTATTACCATCTTTTTTTATAAATACTCTGTTTTCTTTAATTTTTTCTTCAGTTTTGCCTTTTTGCACTTCATTAATCACTTCCTTGCTTGCAAATCTTTCAGATTTATTAAATGTATCTATTCTCTCTGTACCATTTTGCGGTTCAGACATTATCTTTTCATTTGATGCTCCCGACGATTTACCATTTCCATATAAAGCACTTTTATTTATATCTCTTGCTTTATTATTCTTCCTGTGTTCCATATATTTCTTTACATCATCACTCTTTTTTTGCTTTGCTTGATGATTTGATGGTTTATACATGTCATCAGCTAATCCACCACCAACAGACCATCCTCCACCTGAACCGCCACTTTCACCACCACCATTACCTCTTTTATCGCCATCATCTTGTTTTTCTTTTTCTTTTTCTTCGGAAGCTTTATTACCTGTTTCTGCTTCCTGTTTAAGACGTTTTATATTATTAGCAACAAAATCGCCATAATTTCCAACAGCATCAAATGTCCTTCCAACAGTATTCACTACATTCTCTGGTAGATTTTTTGCAGTTTCTACTGCGGCCTTTCCTGTTGCCTTACCTAAACGCGCCAACTTATCCTTCATACTGCCATCCCCAAACATACCTTTGAGCGCTTCTCCAAGTTCACTTGGTTTATCTGGTTTTTTGCCACCACTGCCAGCACTATATCCGTCATCGTATCCCTTTTTGTAATCGCCACCGTTTTCTCCACCTTGACTACTTCCAAGAGAATTCATGTTTGCACTTCCAAGAGAATTCATATTTGCACCACCCATTCCAATATCATTCAAGCCGCCTCGGCCAATACCTTCTCTACCAACACCTTCTCTGCCGATAATACCTTGTTCGTCATATTTGCTTCCTTTTTTCTTACCTTTGCCAAACAATCCCTTTACTAAATTGGCAGCACCCTTGACTGTTCCCTTATAAATGCCCCACTCTGTCTTCCAAGTTCCAACCATTGCCGTTCCACCAGTAATTATTGTATCCTTAGCGGCACCCTCAAAGCCGATACCCAAATCTGTATCAGGAGCTTGTCCAATCATACTTTGAATTGTAGCTTCCATAGTATCACATATCATTGTCATTATCAAAAATACAGCAAGCGCAACAAGCAATCTGAGTAATAAATACCACATCATTTTCCACGTTATACCTTCCCACATCGGCCCACTACCAATAAACATCTGGAATATTGCAACCAATTTAAACCTATCTAAAAGTTTTTTTGTTAAACAAGCAATTGGTGCATCACTCTCGTGTCCATCATAACATTCCGAATTTATACCATCTCCTGAAAACATTCGTTCAGAAATATACTTATCTGTATCACCAAACATTAGCCAATCAAGCACAAAAAAGAACAATGATAGAGTTATAAATGGCGTCACAGCTCCAGTAACATTGGCTTTTATGTCTTCAATAAAGGTATCCATTGCCTTCTTCGTTGCATCAAAAAGATACATTATAAACACAATTGGTGAAAGATATATTGTCAAAACAAGATTAAATATACAAACACAATATTTCTGTGTAGCACGCGCTATCATCATAAACATTGTAATCGCAAGACCAAAGAATATAGCAAACACCAAAACACCAAATGGAAATGCCATTACAAGAAATTTTGCAATTTGCAAAACACCATTTAAAATGTGCGTTGTCGCTCCGTTATAATCATTATTCCTAATATGTTTCACTGCGTCTGCCAAACTATCGTCAAGACCATTTCCAGACATAGAAAATGTTAAATATTGAAGAAATTTACAATCCAATTTATCCCAAAAACCAACCATTGAATAATTGTGCCAAAAACCATTTTCTTTTATAATTGGATAGCTTGCTTTTTCATTTGCTGCATTGACTTTACTGACAAGATATTTTGAATATTGAAATCTTTTATACAAATCAGCCCCATTATTGGCATCAATAAAATCAATATCAGTAACCCTTCCGCTAAGATCAATATCAGCAACAGATGTCGGTATTACCAACTGTTTCAACAATGCGTCGTCAGGTGGATTTGTCTTGTCATGATTGGTATGATGTTCTTCGTTATACAGTGTATAAAACACCTCCTTTTCTACATCCACATCCTCTATAATACCGGCATTTATCAAATCACCTAATTTATAACCAGCATTCATTATGCCACCCTTGCAAGCATACACTTGCTGGTTCAAAGATGGAGAAAATATTTGGACAAGTTTCCCACTTTTGCAACTTGGTTTAATTGTCGCTACCGATCTACCGTGATCATACTTCTCATAAATTTTATAAGGTCGTGAAAATGGAGGGACAGGAGTATAGTCAACACCAGTAGCATCACAGTGTCCCTGCAAACACACATCAGTCCTTACACCATCTCTAACCAAATACCTTTCACAATGGAATGCATGTGGCTCAATGGCACCATTCAATTTGCATGTCAAAGCATAATAGTGGCAATTACTTCCTTCAACAACGCCATAACATTTCCCTGGATAGTCCCAGTCTTTTAGCAAAGTACCGGCTGGCGGTATACAAAAATCTACATTGCATCTTCCGTCAGCACCAAGTGGCCCAGTTGATCTGTCTACTTTTGTAGCAGAATAAGATGCAGTATTATCAAATTTATTGCATGCCTGATTAAAAAGATTATCTTGTTCAGAACGTACAGTAGCAAACAGTCCATCTGCCATCTGAACACTACCC
>CAMNMI010000047.1 GCA_946544555.1 uncultured Rickettsiales bacterium | reverse complement strand
TATTTTTATCTCAAACTTCAATAAAAAGTGCATCATTTCAACATTTGATGGTAATAGTGAAAAGGGTAAAATTGGCAAACAATTTCTGGGTTTTGAGCATAGCGAAAGAAAGAAATATGAAGGAATAAGACCATTTCCAAACAATGAAGACGGAGCTATTCGCTCACAACTTTATACTGATGAAAACGTTTTTGATGATAAAAAGGTGAATTATTATTTCTACAATGCTTTTTTAGGAGAGTTTCCAGAAGTTCACGAAAACCTGAAAGATAATGTTAAATATGCAAACATAAACGTCCTCTTCAACTTTGAGAAAAAAGAGTTTGATTATGCAATGAATACAAAGATTAGGCCGAGGCAAGAGGTAGAAAATGGGGTTGAATTAAAAGAATTGTGTGAATTCATAGGAAAAGGAAAAAGACCAGCAAGTTTTGAAAATCAAAGTGGAAATATAGATTTTATAGTATCTTCATTTGAAAAGAAAAAATGTTTAAAAGCAGATTTTAATGGTGAATATCTTGTTATTGGAGATGGAGGAAAAGCAAATATGCATTATTTAAATGGTGAATTTTCTGCATCAGACCATACTTATATTTTAAGACAAAAATCACAAAATGTTTTATTATATTATATTTATGTTTATTTAATGTGTAATTTACATGTTATCAATAATGGTTTTTCTGGATTAGGAATTAAAAATGTTTCTAAATCATTTTTGGAAAAAATCCAAATCCAACTCACATCACTTTCAACACAACAAGAAATAATTGACAAATTTGATGAGATTGAAAAAAAACAGCAGGAAAACAGGAGGAAGATTGAGTGGAATGATGGGAAGATTTTTGAAGTGATTGAGGGTGCTGGAGAGAGGAAAGAATATAATCTAAATGAATTTTGTAAAGATTATTATGCAGGTGGTGATGCACCTGAAAATTATACACCAACAAAAACTGAACAAAACCAAATTCCAATTTATTCAAATGGCGTTGAAAATGATGGATTATATGGATATACAAACAAAGCGAGATGTCTTGAACCAGCAATTACTATTTCTGCAAGAGGAACAATAGGATTTGTTGCATTGAGAAATGAGCCATTTGTGCCAATAGTTAGATTGATAACTTTAATTCCAAATACAGAAATTGTGGATGTAAAATTGTTATATTACATAATGCAGAAAGTAGATTTCAATCCAAATGGAAAGACAATTAAACAACTTACAATTCCACAAATACAAGACATTAAAATATCAATCCCGTCTCTTGAAACCCAACACCAACTTCTGCAACAAATCAACCAAATTGAACAAGAAAATGAGGAGTTGAAAAATGAAATTGAGGCATTGGAAATAAAGAAGAAGGATGTGTTGGAGAGTTGGTTGAAAGGCTAATTCATTCCATTCACAATCCTATCAAAGCAAACTCTTTTATTCCTAACATCCACAATCCCATATTGCAAATTACTACTCAAAACCATATTAAATACATCAATTTTACTTTTCATTGATTGAAAATAATTTACATAAAAATCCAAATACTTTGTAGCAACTCCATTAAATCTAATCATAAATTTTTTCAACATTGAGTGAAAGTTATTGATATTGTTTAGATGGTAAACCTTATTTTCTGCTTTACCAAACTTCAATGATTTTAATTTAATATCGTGTAAATTTCTATATGTCCTATTTCCATCAGTGATTAAAATACTGTCTTTTATTAAATGTTTTTGAAGTAAAATTACATCATCTTTTTCTAAGCCACCAAAGCCAACTGGTTTTGTAAATGATGATTTGTTGCGGTCAATGGCAGTAAGAACACATATTTTAGTTTTCTTATCTCCTACATAACTTGAATATCCGCGTTTTCTTGGTTTTCTTGTTATTTTTCTACTTCCTTTTTGACTTTCTTCAAAGAATGTTTCATCTGCTTCTACAATACCACCGAGTTTGTTATTTCCGTCATCATTTATATTTGATAAAACTTTTAGTATTTTATGTCTCCAATAAAAAGATGTTTGTAATTTAATTTTTCCGTCCATTTTTTCAACTATTTTTCTCAAACTTAATCCTTGTGAAAAGAGTTCAATGTACTCCTGCCAAACTTGAATATCTTTTTTAGAATGACAAAAAATGGTATTTGTGCGAATTGAATAATTTTTATGACAATTATGACATTTGAATTGTTGGTATTTGTTGTGTAGAAACCCATTTTTGCAAATCTTGTTTGAACCACAATGTGGGCAGTGATGATTATTGTTTAATTGTAAATATACTTTATCTATTTTTAATTTATCATTTTCAACATTACATAATCTTATAAGTTCCAATCTTTCATCTTCTGTCATTTGCTTCAATAACTCTCTTGCTTCTTCAATTTTTGTCATAACTTTTATGACTATTTTATAGAACAAGAATTATAAAAGTCAAGTCATTTTCATAACAGAGCAAAATTGTTTATTTTTCTCTTGTTTTAGCACATTTTCCCTTATCAACAATCGTTATGCCATTCAAATGGTCAATTTCATGCTGGATGCATCGTGCAAAAAGGCCGCTTGCCTCAATTTTTTGAACTTCATTCTTCAAGTTTGTGAACTCAACGACAATCTCATTTGGGCGCTCTACATCGTAATAGCTGTTCGGGACTGACAAACAGCCCTCTTCCATAGTGCTCTTGCTGGATGAATAGCTTAATATTTTTGGATTTATTAGCTCTGTTTTGATGCCTTCTTTTTCAATTTCAATGACGATAATGCGTTTCAATACTCCAATTTGCACTGCAGCCAATCCAATGCCGTCATTTTTTTTCATTGTCTCGAACATGTCTTTCACAAGCTTTTTTATTGACTTGTCAATGATTTTGACCTCCTCTGATTTTTGTGCCAACATTGGATTTGGAACTTTTATAATGTCACGATTTGCCATATTTTAGCTATTCAAACCTTCCATTTCAATCTTTATTTTTTCAATTATTTTATCAATATTTTCAATTATTAATTGCAACTTTTTGCAAGCATCGCTCTTATTTGCTGCTTCAAATTTATTCATGTCAATTTTTTTATATCTCAACATCTGCTTGATGCCCTCAATTTTCATGCCTTTTTTGTGGGCCAATTCCTTGATTTTTTTTAGCTCACTAATTGCCACATCATCATAATACCTTCTTCCATTTTTTGTTGAAAATTCAATATGTTCAAAGGTCTGTGTCCAGTATCTAATGGTGTGGACTGGCAGTTTTAGCATCTTTGCAACTTCTCCAATTGAAAAAAAATTCTCCTCTCCCACAATCAATATTCACAATAAGAAAAATAATTTGCAATAAATATTTCTGTTGCGCCGCCCGAGGCCACGCCCTCGCGGTTTGTATTTCGCTCCTCGCGTTGCTCCTCGCACAAACGCGCTCCGCGCCGCGCAACAAATTATAAAAATCCCAACAATTCCTCTTTCGTATTTTTGAACTCATTTTTTATCCAAATTTCCGTAATTTTTTTGATTGCATCACCAATTTCTTTACCTTTCATACCAGTATTTAGTAGATCTGTAGTGGTTATTGGAAGTGGTTTTATAACCTTTAAAAACTGTGCTATTGTAAATTTTAAATCGTCATTACAAATCTGCATAGCTATTTGCAAGTCAGTTTTTTCGGCATTGAAAACAAATTTTTTTGCATTCAATGATAAATTTTTGTTGTTGCAAAGCGTGAAAAAATTCTGCAAAAATATAAGAAATTTTTGTTCCTTTTTTGTGAGTTTAAAGCTCTCAATTAGCTGGTTCATAACAGTTTTTTTTCCACCAAAAAAATGAAATAATTTAACAATTTGTTCAAAATTTTTATCATGTATATTTATAATATTATTGCATGTTTTTGGTTCTGTTTTGATGCCAAAAATAGAGCAAAGCAAACCACTTTTTTTGATAATTTCCAGTCCATTTTGCCATTTTTCATAGCTTAAAAGTTTCCAAATTTCCGACCTAAATCGCTCGCGAGATATGTTTTTTAGCCCTTCAGCATTGTTTTTAAAAATTGAAGTAATGTAGTCATCAATATCAAAGTTGCAAAATTTTGTGGAAAAGCGGAAGTATCTAACAATGCGGAGAAAGTCCTCTTTTACGCGCTTGTCCGCGTCGCCAATAAAGGCGATTTTGTTGTTTTCAAGGTCAAGTAGTCCACCGTGGAAGTCATCAATTTTGCCATCCAAACCAACATACAGTGCATTTATAGTAAAATCTCGGCGTCCACTGTCGGCCTCAAAATCGCGACAAAAAGCCACTTCTGCCTGCCTGCCGTGGCAGTTTATGTCCGCTCGTGTTGTCGTAATTTCATATCTCTGGGCATCTATAATAGCCACTACGGTGCCGTATTTGACATCTCTGTCAAGGATTGTGATATGCTTTTTAGTGGCTTGCTTGTATTCCAACAACTTTGCAACAATCTCTTTTGGTGTTAAAATGGTGCTTATATCAACATCTTCAACAAACTTGCCGTATTTCAAATAGTCGCGCACGCATCCGCCAACCAGCTTGGCTTCACAGTTTGCACCAAATATCTGCAAAATTTCAGCATATTTTTCCACGAGTAGCCCGATTTTATGCAGCATAATTGAAGTTTGTGTTTGTAATTTAATTGTCAAATTGTAAAGTCATTACGCAGCGCGGAGCTTGGTTTTTCATCAGAGCGAAGTGATGATTGATAAAACGAGAAGATTAAAAAAAAAACACAAAGACATGTCTCTGGCGGCACGTCGCAAATGCTACCAAATCCAATTACCTTTATTCTGTTTTGCATTATCAAGATTGAGATTGCTATTCTCATTATTTACCGACTTATTTTGATTACTACTTCTTGCCAATATAGCAATTAGTCCAACTATTGTGAGAATGGTGCAAACAGTAGTAATTATTAACATCAATTTCTCCAAAAATGTTTTTCTATTTGGGTTAATTTTGCAAATATTTTCATGTGTTTTATCATTCATTTTATGGTTCAAAACTCCAATAATCTCATCATCACAACAACAGTTATTGTAGAACTCCAACGTGGCTTTCGGATCGTGGAATTTATACGCTCGCTCAGGTGCAATTTCAATGTCAATATCATTAATTATCCGCTGAATTTCCGGCTTTTCGACAACCTTTTTAAACAGCTCTGCTTGCTCGTCCACAGATGTTATAAACGGGCCAAAAGTAGGTATCCATTTCAGTTGAATGTTTAACTTGTCATTTGGATTTAGATTTGATACATCCAGATTGTCAATTACATTCAAATGATGCCAAATCCCTAAACTGCATCCTCCGCTCGTAAGTTCTTTTGTTTTTGTCTTATTTTGTGCCAAAATTTTGTTGATAATCCTTGACTGATTTGCAGCTCTTGCCCTGCTATCGTTTGTGGTTGCATAAGCTCCATTGTGAGGACTGTTGCTGAAAAGTAAATAGCAATCAGCATCCTTGTATCGCATACGGAATGTCTTATCTAGCGCATGATCTTCTGCCCAAGTTCCGTGCGTCCATGTTGAAATTTTCACTGGTTTTGTAGTATTTCCTTCCTCATTGACAATATTTATATTCAAATTATTCACTTGTTCTTCATTATTAGGATCAACAACAGTAATGCGGTGCAATGCTGGTTTTTGCACATCTCTGTGAATGATAACAACAAGGTTTTGTTCCTTGAAATGCGATAAAAGTTCATTGTAATTTTTATCTCCACTTTTCATTTGATTTTGAATATCCTCCAAATATACTTGTCCGCTGTTGAATTTTTGTAAAAGTTCATCATAGTTTTTGACGTTAATATTGCCATTTTTTGGCACTACTTCTCCTTGATTGGAAACTTCTTTTTTGCTTCCAATATCTATTTGCATCTCATTTTTAATGTATATCTCATCATTACTATCCGCCAATAATCAAACAATAAACAAAGTTATAAATATTATCTTATTTTTCTCCGTTAAAACAAGTTATTTATTATTTTTGCGCCGCCCGAGGCCACGCCCTCGCGGTTTGGCTGCGCCTCGTTCCTCGGCGGCCAAACCAGCTCCGCCCCTAGCGCAAATACCAATCATGGCTACTTGACATTTAGATACAATGTTCTTTAACCAATAGAAGATTTTTTTTCAAAAATTATGACTTTTGATAAAAAACAAATTTATAAAGACAAATTGAAGAAATTTTTTGCTTACATCGTTTTTGGAATTTTGGTTGTCATGCCAACATTGCTTTTTCTCATTTTAGGGATCAAACAGACGGCGTTAGAGCGCAAATGTGCCCAAAACGAACAGATAGACGTGGCATTTCACATTATGAGTATTGCAAATAAAATGCGCGTTGATGACATGCTTATGAATGGGCACGCGAGTAGAATTGAGGATTACTTCCCGGCGGCAAGAGAGTGGGTCAAGAGCGAGAAGAAGGGCCTTGAGCGCCTATTGTCCTCCTATTATCAAGATTGAAAGAAAACTGCAAGATGTTTTTGGTATATCAGATTTGGTGTCTTGTATGGTTTTAGTTTCTTTTATCTTTTAATTAACTCATTTTTTAGGAAGTTCTTACAATCTTATTGCAACGTTATAATGCGACAATCTAATATTCGTATTGAACCAATTACTTTGCTCCACCCCCGGCGCAACAAATCATCTTATTTTTAAATCTTATTTTTAAATTGACTTGCAAATAAAAAAACCACTTTTAGTGTGCGCTGGGGACAGATGGCTGAGTGGTTGAAAGCACCGGTCTTGAAAACCGGCGTACGGTTCTGCCGTATCCAGAGTTCGAATCTCTGTCTGTCCGCCAGTGGAAAATTCGCTTTTCCGTCCAGTATTTTTACATTTAAAACTTGACAATTATAAAAGTAGCTTTGTCGTGAGATGAGTTATGTTTAAATTAAGTTCAGAGATATTATCTATAATTGACTTGCTCTCGGAGGAAAAGGGCATTTCAAAAAATGTTGTCATAGATGCCATTGAAGATGCTTTCGCTAAGCTCGCAGGAGGGTATTATGGCTCGGATGACGGTGAGGTTGTTGCAAAAA